>URQG01000093.1 GCA_900549895.1 uncultured Lachnobacterium sp. | reverse complement strand
ACGAGATTACTACGCGTCTCGTGGGCTCGGAGATGTGTATAAGAGACAGCACAAAAAGCGAGCAATTATCGATTAAATATGCGAAACGCATATGGCAAGATAGCTCATCTTAGTATCCATAGATATCGTAAATTTCATCGGTATAAACACCCGGTTCCTTATACACGATCAGCGGCTTCTCGACGGTGATCCTTGACTTTCCTCCGCGCAGACCTTCGATCAGCACCATGTTCGGCTCCTTATCCACAAACGGATACACGAGCTGCATCCGCTTCGGCTCAATGCGATATTCCACCATTTTACTAAGGATTTCCGCCAGACGGAACGGACGATGCACCATGTAGAAGCGGCCTCCAGCCTTGAGCATCTTTGCACTCTCGCGCAGGATATCATCGAGATCGCACAATATCTCGTGGCGCGCGATCGCCTTGGCATCCTGATCATTTCTGATTCCATGCTGACCGATCATATACGGCGGATTTGTCGTGATCACATCAAAAGAAGATGCTCCGAAACGCTGCGAAGCATCTTTGATATCACCTACAACAATGTCAATCTTGTCCTGAAGATCATTATAAGCCACACTCCGCGCTGCCATATCAGCACTCTCAGGCTGGATTTCAAGCCCGGTAAAATGCGATCCATCCGTTTTTGCCTCCAGAAGGATCGGGATAATTCCGGTACCAGTGCCAAGGTCGAGCGTACGCTCGCCCGCCTTCACGCGGGCAAACCCGGACAAAAGAACCGCATCCATACCGAAACAGAAGCGATCCTTGTCCTGTATGATCTTGTACCCGTTTCTATGAAGTTCATCTAATCTCTCGTGTTCATGCAGCAATACTTCCATGCATACTTCTCCAATGTACTGACAAATATTGTAACCAAGCATTCTTCTGATCGACAAGCTTCATCATCAAACCTGATACCCGAAACAGTCCTAATTGTCACTTTTCTGACTCTCATGACTTTGGTTGCCCTGCTCGTCACGTTTTGCACCACCACGATTCTGATGATCCCGCTTATCATAATTACGGCGACCTCTTCCTCCGCGGCGATTGCGATTCTCACCATCCTGACCCAGACGATCGTTTTGCCTATCCTGCTTTCTGTCAGAGTAATTCTTATCGGAACCGTTCTTTTCCGATGTATTATCCCCTGCGTCCTCCAGACCTTCAAGTTCTTTTAACTCTTCCTCGGTCACACGCACATCTTTCCTTCTTCTCGGCGTAAACTTAAGATCATCTACCGAATATTCCTGTAACTCTTTCTCATCACCATTATCGACAACAACTTTCACAAGCTGGCGCAGCACGCTGACGCTTTGTACCTCACCGCGCATTCCGGTTGGAGTTGTAACATAATCGCCAACCGATGGAAGACGACTGTTCAGATACTCATACGTATCCTGCTCATTCTTCAGGCAGCACATCAGCCTTCCGCACACACCGGAAATCTTGGTTGGATTCAGGGAGAGATTCTGTTCCTTTGCCATCTTGATCGATACCGGAACAAAATCCGTCAGATAAGACTTACAGCAAAGCTCCCTTCCGCAAATTCCGATTCCGCCGAGCATCTTCGTCTCGTCACGGACACCGATCTGGCGCAGCTCGATTCTGGTACGGAACACCGAAGCCAGATCCTTTACCAGCTCGCGGAAATCGATTCGTCCGTCTGCAGTAAAGTAAAAGAGAAGCTTATTATTATCAAAGGTATACTCTGCTGCAACGAGCTTCATCTCAAGCCCGTGCTTTGCAATCTTGTCCTTGCAGATGGCAAACGCTTCCACTTCCTTCTCCTTGTTGCGCTCCATCACTTTCTCATCCTCATCCGTTGCGACGCGGATGACAGGCTTCAGTGGCTGAACGACCTGGTCGTCCTCCACTTCCTTCGGTGCGATCAGGACAGTTCCCATCTCCACACCACGCGCGGTCTCTACGATTACATGCATCGGGACTTCCAGATCGTAATCGAGTGGGTCAAAATAATAGATCTTGCCCGCGCGCTGAAAACGTATTCCTACAACTTTTGTCATGTTAATTCTCCTTAATGGTCAATAAGAGCAATTCGATTACCAGATCGAAATTGACATTCGCATTCAGACGAACCTTCGCGGTTTCAAGTGCCTGAAGAATCGTCTCGATTCCCTGGTACGATCTCTTAGCTGCCTGTTTTTTTATGTCATAGACCTCATCCTTGAAGATCAGGCCGTTTACATCGTTGGTTGCTTTCATATATAACACATCCCGAAACCAGATGGTCATAAGGTCAAAATAGTCATTGATCGTCAGCTTATACTCGCTGATCTGCCTGACTGCTGCCGTCATCTCATAGACATCGATCTCATCGAGCCGCTTCATCAGCTGAAGCACCGAACTCTTCAGTTCGCCGAAATCCTCCGAAGACGCAAGCTGGATCGCTTTGCCCACATTTCCCTGCGAAAAAGCGGCACACACATCCGCCTGATAATCCGGAATCTTATACTGCTTCATCAGATAATCCCGAATGACATCTTCCTTGACGGTCTTCATATTTAAGGTAATGCATCTTGAAAGAATGGTCGGCAGAAAACTGTCCGCATTCGTTGTCAAAAGCATGATAACCGCATAAGCCGGCGGCTCCTCGATCGTTTTCAGCAAAGCGTTCTGCGCCTGCTGGTTCATCTTCTGAGCCTCGTCCACAATGTAGACTTTGTAGCGGCTGCTATACGGTTTGATATCAACATCATTATTAATTTGCATACGGATATCATCCACACCGATCGTGTTCGGCTTCTCATGTGAGACATAGATAATGTCCGGCTGATTGTGGTCGATTGCCTGCTTACAGGATCGACAATGCAAACAAGGCCTCTCCCCCTCGCCCTCACACTGCAATGCCATCGCAAATGCTTCCGCGATCATCATCTTGCCGGACTTTTCCGGTCCGTTTAAGATATATGCGTGAGATACCTTGCCGAGGGCGATCGCATTCTGCAAGTGCTCGATAATCTGTTCATTTCCTACGATATCCTTAAAACCTGCCATAGCTGTCCCTCCTGTTTTTATGAAAAAGCGTTACGTGAGAATATCAAGGAGCAGTCCCTTGATCTCACCGATTTTAGCCAAAATCTTCAAATGGTCCTTCTCATCCGATACCAGCTCACTTGCCAGTTCATCGAGGTTCTGATCGACCAGACGGATGATTCCGTACACACGGTGCCTTCCCCGTCGGTCCAAAAAATTCTCTCGCGAAAACTTATGCGAGCGATATACCACTTCATTTAAGAAATCCTTAACGAGCCCGCGATACTTCTTCATATCGCGAATATCCATATGCCGGGCGATCAGTTCTCCCTGTGTCGTGATGTCACTGAGCAGTGCATCGACTTTTGCCTGCAGATCCGCATCGGTGATCGCACTCGCAAGCGTAAACTTAAACGAGCCATCCCCTTCCACGGTCTTGGCTGCCTCCGGCACCTGATTGACCTGACTGATGTCATTTACCTTTATATCCATAGCAATTCCTCACTCTGCCGCGATGCTATCTGCAATATAAGCAGTCACTTCCCGGACAGTCTCCCCGAAATCGTTGTTTGTAAAACGGCGCCCGATCCCGGCCTCCGCCAGTTTCGCCTCGGAAAAATCCGCGCTGTCCGCAAGAAATCTCCGGCACATCTCCTCATACTTTGGCACTTCCTGCTGACGTTCCCTTGCGATCGCACGCATCAGCCGTTCGCCGTCCTCTACCTCAATATAGATCGGCACAACATGGTCCTTTCCAAAGTATTCCCTGATTCTGGTATAACCTTCCAGCGTCACAATATACATATAATGATTGTTCGCCAGATCGATCCGCTCATCATCGACCGTGAAATACTTCCACACTCCATATACGGTATTGTATGCGCGAAGCTCAATGATGCGTCCCGCATCCTGAAGCTTTTGCACTGTTTCTTCCGTGCAGAAATGATACTCGCGCCCATCCTGTTCCCCCTCCCGGATCGGTCTGGTCGTATACGGAATGATCGGCTTTAATGCAAGTACGCCTTTTTCCATGATCTGATGATAAATACTGTCCTTGCCAGAGGAACTCTTCCCCATGACACAGTAAATCTTGCCCATAAATCTCTCCTATTTATTATAGTATATAAGTTATGCATTCGCAAATCATTAATTTCTCTTGGAAATTACTACATTAACCCGGTCTGCCTGCGGCAATCCTTCCACGTCCAGCCCGAGTTTCTGGCACTTTTGAATCGCATCCAACGTCTGTACGTCAAATACCTCACCCGGCACGATCACCGGAATTCCCGGCGGATACAGATAAATATAATCCGCACACACTTCTCCCTCTGCCCCGGAAAAAGTGATACATTCCGCCCCACCATCCTGTGCCTCATCGATCTCCATTGCTTTCTCCGGCTGCCGGTAAATCTCTTTCGGCGAGAAAATTTCCTTTTTCTTACTTCCGGTCAAGGCTGCATCGATTTCCTTCAGCGCTGCTGCCAGCCGCTCAAAGCCTTCCTTCGTATCCATAAACGAAGTCATCGCCAACACATAATTTCCGCTCGACATCTCTGTCTGCAGTCCATACCGATTCAGAAGAATCTCCTGCAATTTCTTGCCGGAGAGTGCCCCGTTCGTCTCGATCAGAATCTTTCCGATATCATAGTCAAACGCCTCTTCTTCTGTAAAATCTTTTGCATCCGGAACTCGAATGACGGTAAGCGCTCCTGTCTGCTCACGGAATTTGCGCAATAAGCTTACATATTCTTCCATCCGTCTGCCCCGCGCCTTTTGCGCCTGTTGCAGACTCTCCTCGATGCCCGCCATCAGCACATACGAAGGCGAGCTTGTCTCATAGATTCCAAGGAATCTCTCCACACGCGCTGCATCGATCCAATCCGAACACAGATGCAGCAGTGCCGTCTGTGTCGGTGCGGGAAGTGTCTTGTGCACACTTATGATAACGGCATCCGCACCAAGAATGGTCGCATTATCCGGGAAAACTTCATCCAGACCGAAATGCGCACCGTGGGCTTCATCCACGATAAGTGCAGCACCATGTTCATGCGCGAGTTTTGCAATCGACTGAACATCCGAAACCACCCCATCATATGTTGGTGAAGTAATCACAACTGCCTCGATATCCGGATATTCTTCCAGCTTCTTCTCTACATCCGATGCAAGAATCTGCCCCTGGATTCCGTAATGCGTCGCAACGGGGTACACATACTCCGCGCGAAGCTGACGGAGATAGATGGCATTGTAGACCGCCTTATGGCAATTGCGCGCCACAAGAATCCTGCCGCCTCTTGTCGTTGCTGCACTGATTATTGCAAGAATACCACAGGTACTTCCGTTGACGAGATAATACGCCTTTTGCGAACCATACATCTGTGCGGCATGTTGCTGCGCCTCAAGAAGAATGCCCTCTGCGTGATGCAGATTGTCAAACTCCTCAATCTCCGTGATATCAAGTTCATATGGAAAGAAGCCGCTCAGCTGCCGCTTGTGCCCCGGCATATGAAACGGATACACGTTGGACTGTGCAAGCTCTCTTAATTTCTCTTCTATCATAAATTTCTCCATTATTGCGGAACACCTGATCCTAAACTTATCCGCTATCCCAGGAATCGTCCGAGTTCCGGCATCCAGTCATCGAAAAAGATAGCATTCTCGCACAGGCTCTCCCACACGGGCGTTAAAAAGTTCAATATAAGATGAATTACATCGATCCATGCAACATCCCTTTGGCCATGACTACGTGCATATTTCTCCCACCGTTTACGCATATAGGCATACGATTCATACTCCGCAAGCTGCGTAAGCCGCTGCTTATTGCGAACCTTCGGACAAGCTTCGGTAAGCGCATTTAATTCTTCAAGCACATATCTCCCGCTTAGCGGTTCCCGGCAAAGTACCTGATAGACGCGACTGTAACACCCCATATCACCAACCAGTTCCAGCTTATCCATAATCTCAAACAGATCTTTACTTAACCGGTTCTCCGGCGCATACACATAGTATGTAAGTTTCCGATGTCCCAATACGGTCAACTCTTTTTCCCGCTTGCCTGGTCTCTGATTTTGTGCCTCCACGCTGTGCAGCGTAAGACAAAGCGGAACCTGCATCTCTTTATAACTTCCGGTCAGATGCAGACAGAAGATCCCATTCGTTTCCGACGCCTTCCCACTCCAGCTGATCTGCTGCGCATTATCTGCTGCAAAGATTTCACGCACCATCTCTTCGCATAAAGCGACCGAAAGCTTCTGCCCCGGACATAATTTCTCCGGCGCGATCGCACGCTCCGCAGGCTGATAGAGAAAACGAATCGCTTCCTCGGCTCTCTTTTGATACGCCTGCGCACCGAAGATTTCCCGGCTCTCCAGCCACAGGTATTCTCCATAAGGCGATCCATAGATGCGAAGCAGCGCATCCTCGATCATATAACCAAAAAGAGTATCCGCCAAAGTAAGTCCCAACTTTTCTCCGCGTTCCTTTAATTGCTGTGCCTCACACACTCCGACTTTCATACAGACACTCTCCTTACAGCCATACCCCGATCATACTCTGCACCTTGCCCACCACTTTCCGGGCACGTGCATATGCCATCAATGCAGAGATATCTTTCTGCGAGTCGCGGATATAGGATTGCAAAGCCTCCTTGAACACTTCGCGCTCCAGCTTTGTCTCATACTTCAGGCAGTCACAGATCACACGATCCCTGTCATAGATCAAAAACTGCTGCCCACTCATGGTAATCTCGGTCGATCCGAGTTCAAGCGCATCCGGTTCCGTATAATAAGGAATGATCTTCGGATAGTCCATCTTGAATCGTGACTTCGATGTGTTTTTATCTACCGCCAGATGCCAGGCATATGGTTTCTGTGAAATATATCCATACGCATAGAGCGCACTCTCCATACAAAGTCTCGCATCACTAAAAAGCCTGGCGACCAGTTCTTCCTCCGTAAAGCGATCGATCCGATCCGTGTAATATCCGTTCTTAATGCGCACGAGATCTCCGCTCTGTACAAAATCAAGGATTCTCCGATAGTCAATTCCCAGTTCTGTAAATTGTTCTTTCTTAACAATTCCTCCCTGCTCCTCGATCAGTTTCAGAATCTCATCCAAGGTTTGCTGCGCTAATTTTGTCCGATTGTTCATTGTCGTTACTTTCCGCTCCATAAAAAATATAGTGGTAATTTATTTCTTATTCTACGCCTTTTTCTGCCCCTGTCTCTTATACACATCTCCGAGCCCACGAGACGCGTAGTAATCTCG
>URQG01000092.1 GCA_900549895.1 uncultured Lachnobacterium sp. | reverse complement strand
AGAGCAGAGGACTGAAAATCCTCGTGTCTCTGGTTCGATTCCGGAACTAGGCATTATGCGGGTGTAGTTCAATGGTAGAACACCAGCCTTCCAAGCTGGATACGTGGGTTCGATTCCCATCACCCGCTCTGTTAAGAAGAAATCCTTATTGTAAGGATTTCTTTTTTTGTGCTTCTTAAGTCTATACAAAAAAGATCCCGAGAATACTCTCGGGATCTTTTTGATCTGGTTTATCTTTGCCGATAACACTCTATGTAAGAATTAGAATAAATCAACTCTTCCTGTGAACTTATCATTGATTACATAATATACAGCATACTCTTCCGGCTTCACATAAATGTTCAGCTTCTTGATTGTGCCAACTCTGTGTCCCTCAGCTGCGAACTGTGCTTTCACACGTTCCTCTACTGTTTCAGTAGTAACTTCAAGGTTCTGATACTGTACTGTGATCTCAGGCTTTAAAATTTCCTTAACAGCCTTTTTAACTGTTTTCTTAGCAGCCTTGGCTTTCGTCTCAACCGCCTTAGCCTTCGTTTCAACTGTCTTAACGGTCTTCTCTGCAGCATCCTTTGTTTTCTCTGCCGCAGTCTGTGTCTTCTCCGCTACATTTGCAGCCTTTGTCTCAACCGTTTTCACAGTCTTCTCTGCTACATCTGCTGTCTTTGCTGCAACATCTTTTGCCTTGTTTGCCACGTCCTGAACCGCTTCTTTCACTTCTGCCTTAACTTCCGGAGTCTTTACTAACTTTGCGTTCGAACTTGTCTTGTTTAACTTTTTGTTCTGCATCATCTTGTCCTCCTACTGGATTATTCACATACTAAAAACTTTTCAATTGCTACAAGTGCTTCCTGTTCATCCTTTCCTTCAGTAACAATGTCAACAGACATTCCTTCAGATGGATTAAAAGCCATGATACCCATAATACTCTTCGCATTAATACGACGGTTATCGCTTTCTAATATAATGTCACTGTCAAACTTACAAGCAACCTGAACAAGTTCAGCGATTGGATTATCATGTCCTTCAGCTACATTAGAAACGATCACATTTTTCTTACTCATACGCTCTCCCTTTCCCACTCTGTATAACACATAAAAAAAATATAGCTCACTTCCTTAACATTTGCAAGATATGAACTCCATTTCTGTTAAACTTTCACGAAGAGGAAACAAAACCTCATTGGTTATTGTTCATTTTCACAATGAAAAACATCGTTTTCTTTTTCATCGATTCAAATAAGTAAAGAACAGATTACCTGCATTCGTGAAAAGTTTATCTGCTGCATCCATACTCATGGATTTGGTCGAATCACTCGCCGGATCATAGTAATAAATATTGGCCTGTGAATATCCCGTCACAAGAATCGCACTCTTTGTTCCCGTCATGGCAAAAACCGGACTTCCCTGACTTACATAAAACAGAATTTCGTTAACTGTACAGCCGGACACATCCAGCACAACCGAATCGGTCAGCGTATCTTCAAGCACGTTCTTTGGCGTTGCACCGTTATCCACAAGCTGCTTTACACTAAGTCCCATTCCTTTGTAATCCAGCATCGCGCTGATTGCCTGCACAACGGATGAAGCATTCTTATCCGCACTGTTTACTTTCATATTGGAAAAAGCGCTCTGTGCATTCTTACGTGCACGCATCCATACATACTGCTGATTGTTATCCACAACCACACCAAGATTGGCATTGGCACAGAGGATGGCATCCGCAATATGATCGGTCGCCAGGACAACATCGCCCTTTTCGTATACATAGAAACGTTCCTGCTTTGAATTATCCTCAAAGGTAAGTGTGCGCGGTTCCTCCAGCAGAACCATTTTAGAAGTGATCATCTTCACCTTCTTCGGCTCCGCATCATTCTTCATCGTCAGCTGGTACTGCGTCTCTTTTAAATCGGTCGCTGTGGACTCGACTGCAATCTTCGTATCGGTATCCGCTTCCCTGTTCATGATCGTATCTGTTCCGGCTAATAAAAACTGTCCCCCGGATTTTTTCATCAATTGAACCGTGATGGTGTAATCTTCCACACTAATGCTATCCACTCTGCCTTTTTTCGGCTGATATTCTTTTATGATACGATGACTGTCCTCTGATGTATCCACAATCTTGAGTGTCATCATCGGGAACTGCGTATTTCCAGCGACTCCCACGCTGACTTCATCTTCTTTCGCTACACCATAAATAAAATCATTATCGATAAATCCGAGCGGACGCAAATAAACATTTCCCGATTCACTGATCTTGTACGCCGAACCATCATTGAGATTCATCAGTTGAATCGAATCACTTGCATACTCCCGGTCGGCATCCACCCAGGCAAAATACTGATTTGACTGGGAAATCTTATAACAGTTTTCTTTCAGACCATCCACAACGATTTTCGTAGAAAGCGTGTCCAGATTAACCTGATACAATTTTTCATCCATGATCAGATAGAGCATCCCCTGTTCATTGACATACATAAGCTGTCCCATCTGTGCCTTTAGGATCTCATATGAGGTGTTTGAAGGAATAAAGACCTCTTCCTCGATTGTCTGTACCAGACCATCATAATGATATACGGCAGTACCTACCTCACCCTCATGATCCCCTCGATTCATATAGCCATAGACAACGAAGTCTACACTGCCCGCTTCATCCACACGCGCAATCTTGATATCATGCTGGTCCCAATTGTCTCTTACATCCATTCCCTCTGCCTTGCGGAAACTGAATACCTGTACGATCTTATTATTGACACGGTCAAAGCACCAAAGTTCTCCCCGCTGTACGAACGCAATAATGTCCCCTGTCTTACTGATCTCATAATCAACATCCGCATCACGGATTCCGAGCTGGATCGCATTATCCCCATTAAAGAAATTGTTCTCTCCACGGAATATCTGCTCCATCGTTCGTTCAAAATTGAGCACATACATACGGTCACTCGTCATTCGAAGACGGTAATATTCCTCCACGTTATAATACTCCGTCTCTCCGGCATCATTCACATATGTCACAACATACTGAATCGTAATAACATTGTAGGAACTGTTGATTTCTTTATAAGAGGCAACAACATCACCGAGTACCTGCGGCTTTAAATCCGCCCATGTAATCTGCTTTAATGTACAACTCAGATCTACATAGTTGAGTGTTGTATTGTCTCCGGTCGTCGCATCCATATACTTCGGGATAAACTTGTCCGCATCATCACGAAATGTATAATCATGGAACTTAAGTGCAAAATCCAGACATTCTTTTGTATAATAATCTGTAGTCTGCATCAGTCTTGTGTAATAATAAATTTCGCTTTTATCGGACGTCAGAGTGATCACTAATGTATACTCGTCATTCAACGTCAACAGATTCTGAATTTCCAGATCCGCTGTAATCCGGTTCCCTTTGGTCTCATAATCCGTCACATCACTTTTGGCAACAAGCCGCTGTCCGTCCATGCTTCGAATTTCATATCGAATGCCGTCTATCTTATATCCGTATGTATCAACCGACATCGGAAGAATACGATGATCATCTACGGGAGTGATCGTATCACGCATTGCGGTAGAATCCATCTTTGTTACATAACCATGCAGTTCATTGATCGGCGTATCTCCCTGGTAAAACTCCACAACCGGAAGCGATGCCTCCGAGAGCGTTGTCGTCAGATCCTTATTATCCTTGTTTGTAATGATACTAAAAAAAACGACTGCCACCAAAAAAAGCACGGACAGTACTACTGGTTTTATTATCTGTTTTCTCATTTTTCTTTCCTTTACAGTGCAAGGAAACCCCTTGCACTGTCTGCTTTCTGATCCGTTTCCCGGCCTACCACCACCGGCGGCATCTGCGGTGTCTGCACCTTCTTCGATATAGTTCCGTTCCAAACAGGACACCAACCATACTGCAAAGCCAGTTGTCCTCGCAGCCTCCCCCATGCGGAGGTCTTCCAGGAGGACGTCCTCCCGGCGGTGGACCGCCGATTGACATCGGTACCATATCAAAATAAGACGGTATCTGTTCTTCCTGCATGGCAGGCTTACTTTCTTCCATCAGCTTCCGATACAGTTGTTCGACTTCCATCTGAATCATCATGCGGTCCGGTTCCTCATCATAGATCCGGCTTCCCTCATATTCCAACTCATCCAGCCGGTCTTCCACCATCTTCATGATTGCTTTCGTCTCCGACGGATAATACGATTTCATACGTTCAATGTCCTTCTCATACTCCATCTCGGTCAGATACATATTCTGCATCGGATAGGTCATATAAAAAGGAATCTTTGGGTACAAATTATCCCTGTAATCCACATGCACGCTCCAAGCTTTCATCATTATAAGCTATGCGCATCATGCAACGGAGGTTCCTACTGTTCGGTTGTAAGGAAATCTGCGCGGATATAACCTTCCTGATCATTGTAGCTTACTTTAACCCAGCCATCCTCTTCACCGATCATGCGCACCTGTGTTCCCATTTCCAATACGGTTACAACATCACAATCCGTATTCGGTTCACTGCGCAGATTGACACCATCGGTTGTCCACATATACATCATCTCCGCCACCTGGGTATCCTGTGTATCCGGAACATCGATCACATCATTTCGTGTTGTATCCTGCATCTGTGACTGCGTCTGCTGTGTTACCTGATTCGGCGTTGGTTTACTCCTGTGTGCACGCACCAGCATGACAACACCTGCAATGATGGCAATCAAGGCGATACACATCGCTGCAAAAATAATCCGGGCAATCATAACGTCTTTTCTGTGGCTTTTCTTCATAAACCTTCTCCTTATCTTTGTGTTTCGTTTTTAACCGTGATCTTCGTCTTGGAAGGATCCACCTTGTCCTTCTCGAGGATCAGTTCTCCAATGTGATCCGCCGTAATCGTTCCCCCTGACGGATTCATCACACTCGTGATGTTGCTGACGATCTCGGCATCCACCGTTGAATATTCAAAAGCAAGTGTCGTATTGATCAGCTTACAGTTTTTCATTACGAGATTATCAATATAACACATTCCCTGCAGGCTCTCGATCGTGCAGTTAATCAGTGTCAGATTCTTTGCGTTCCAGCCAAGATACTCGCCGGAAATAAAGGAATCATAAACGGTTACATTGTCTGTGTTCCAGAATGCATCTTTTGAAAGCAGACGCGCATTGCGGATCTCCATATTCTGTACTCCGTCAAACGAATAATTACCGATCAGTTCAAAATGATCCAGTTTCATATTCTTGCAGTTCATCGCAAAATAATCTCCGGTCGCCGTCACATGATCCAGCGTCACATTCTGGCAATTCCAGAGTGTCTCCTCGGCATTCGGAAAATTTACATTTTTTAAAGTTACACCGTCGCATCGGCGAAAATTCTTCGGTGCCTCGATGATCGTGTCCGTAACACTGATATCGTTGGTATACCACACACCGGCTCTTGCCATATCAAACCAGGTGCAGCGTTCAGCCCTTACATGATTACAATACCATAACGGATATTTCCATCGAAACAGTGAATCGTACAATTCAATGTTCTCACTCTCTTTAAGCGGTGACTCACCATCCGCAAATACACTATCAAAGACCGCAAGGTCCTTAGACATAAAAAGCGCCCGCTCCCCTGTCAGGTACTCCTGTCGAATCTCATTTTGTTTCATTACTTTATATCCTCTTTCGTCTGGTACTCCTATTTTCTTTCCTATTCTATCACGTTATCTTTGCAATAACAAATATTCCTTTTTCTTTCGTCGAATGATATAACATTCACTCCAATAAAAGATCTTCCACTGTTACAAATTCATAATTTTCCTGCTGCAAAATGTCAATTACGGAAAAAGCTGCCTGCACCGATGACTGCGACGCATCATGTAACAGGATAATGCTGCCCTCCGGCACACCTTTAAGGATTCGCTGCACTACCGTATCCGCATCCTTGGTTGCCCAGTCCAGCGGATCAATATCCCAAAGCACCTCAATGAGCGGCACTTCCACATCCAGAGATTTCTTCCAGCACCCATATGGGGGACGAATATATCCGGCGTATTTTCCGGTCACATTGTGAATTGCTTCCTGTGTCTTTTCGATCTGCTCGATGGCAGCTTCATCCCCAATCTGTCCGAAATTCACATGCTCATAAGAATGTACGCCGATCAAATGTCCACCATCATCAATTTTCTTCACAATATCTGGATATTTCTCCACCTCCGCCCCCAATACAAAAAACGTGGCTTTTACACCACGCTTTTGTAGGCCTTCCAGCAATTCAACCGTATATTCCGGATTTGGTCCATCATCGAAGGTGATCGCCACCTTATTCTTATCTGCCGTCTTTGCACTGTATGACATAACATCCAGCTTCTGCATACCGATACTCATCATTACACCGAGTGCATAAGCGAATACAAGCAGCAAAAGATTTTTAAGAATCCTCCACTCGATTGCATCCAATGCGCCATCTCTTTTCTGCTTTTCCATAATCATTCCGTAGCATCAAGAATTATTACAGTCTATGCTATACCGGCGCATTCTAACACATCATCCGTCTTTTCTATTCTTCGCCGAGAACATACAATAAAAATGCTTTTGCCGTATCCTGGTTTTGTGCACTGGAACAGATTCCTATCACAGGTTCTTTCACATTTGTAAACCACCCGGATTTTGCGATCCAATCATTGTCGTGCAGTCGGACTCCCACTGCCATCTTAACTTTCGCATCCACATCCGTTACATACAAAAGATCATCGGTGTACTTGTCCACTACATCCTGTGGCAGACACTTGGTAATATCCGTAAGATATCCCGTCTCGCCGATGCTGGTCATAAATTCCTCATCCGAGAAGACCACATCATCGGTTCCTGCCATCAGTTTTACCTGAATCGCCTGAATATTCTGCATGTTTGAACTATTCGAATCATCTGCCAGGGCATTAAGACTGCTGTCAATTCCAATTTGCACATCATCCGGATCAAAATGATTCTGCTTCAGAAACGCATCATAAAAGTCCTGCGTGTCCGCCGCTGCGGATGTCATTGCAATGTCCTGTGCATTGACCGCCACAATATTAAGCACCGAGTCTTTCAAAAATGCATAATGCAAAATAAAATATAAAACCACGGCGGCAATTGCAATCACCGCCAGTATCTTCAATCCATAATATTGACCAATAAAGATTACTTTATCCTTGAAGTTCATTGTCCGAAGTTTTTCACGCGTCGTACGGTTGTCCTCCGGCTGATAAAATTCAGAATCTTTGGATCTGTCTCTTATACACATCTGACGCTGCCGACGATCTT
>URQG01000091.1 GCA_900549895.1 uncultured Lachnobacterium sp. | reverse complement strand
ATCGGTCAGTGCCTGGCATGGATCTTCATCCCTCAGGGCTTCGGTAACTGGCAGGCAACTGTTGCATCCATCACCGGTCTGGTAGCTAAGGAGAATATCGTAGGTACGATGGGTATCCTCTACAGCGCAGGTGAAGGTTCCGTATATGCTAACATGGCAGCTACCTTCACTGTAGCAAGCGGCTATGCATTCCTGGCATTCAACCTGCTGTGTGCACCTTGCTTCGCAGCAATGGGAGCAATCAAGCGTGAGATGAACAGTGCGAAGTGGTTCTGGTTCGCAATCGGATACCAGTGTGGTCTGGCTTACTTAGTAGGCTTATGTATCTTCCAGATCGGTGGACTGTTCACAGGTGCAGCAACATTCGGCTTCTGGACTATCGTTGCAGTAGCAATCATCATTGGATTCATCTATATGCTTTTCCGTCCATACAAGGAGAGCGAGACTCTTAATGTAAATATTAAGATGGCAAAAGCAAAATAATTATCAGAGTTATGTAAGGAGGCGGCTATGTCAGCAGAGCAACTAGAACAAAAACAGATCATCATTAATCGGCTGAAAGAAGATGGCTGTCGTATTACCAAGCAGCGACTCATGCTTCTTGACATCATCCTTGAGGATGAATGCAGCAGCTGTAAAGAGATTTATTATCGGGCAACGAAAAAGGATCCGGCGATCGGAACCGCTACCGTGTACCGAATGATCAATACGCTTGAGGAAATCGGCGCGATCAGCCGTAAGAATATGTACAAGATCAGCGTATAAATGCTGTAAAAAGCATTACAAGAAGAATAAGGCCGGTTCATGCAGTAGATAATACTGTGTGAGCCGGCTTTTTGCGTTAATGAGAATATGTTATCAAATAATATATTGACATTTATATTGAAATTAGTTATATTTAATTTACGTTAGAGATAACTAACCAACACATAAGGAGAATGATATGTGCCAGGAAATTTATCACATGATGAGAATGATGAATCAGGATGGTCTTGAGTTTCAGCTTGCCTTACAGTGTGCCCCACTCATTACAGGAATTAAAATTTCGAATCTACTCATGGTTTGTGGCAAGCGCGAAGATGCCGTGCAGAATCTTTTGGAAGGTTCTGATATTTCATGCTTTTGTGTGATGAGTTCACCGAAGAAGACCGCCTTCCTTCTGTATCGTCGTGCGGAGCTGGAAATGTATCTTGGAAATCAGGATGTCAGACAGCTGTTTCAAAAGCTCGGATACAAGGATTTTTCTTTGGAGTATGTATTACCTAGGTTTCGCAAACGCTATGAGGCGCATATGAACGGGGAGCAGCAGTTCCCGCATGAGATGGGGCTGCTCCTTGGATATCCGATTGAGGATGTGGTTGGTTTCATGGAACATTCCGGCAAAGAGTATCTGTATTCCGGATACTGGAAAGTGTATGAAAATGTTCCGGCAAAGAAGCAGATATTCCTGCACTATGATGAAGCACGGGAAACACTGATCCGCCTGTTGGCAAATGATATCGGAATTCGTCTGATCTATGAGATCTATAAGAAGGATTCAGAAAATTATTACAGAGAAAGGATAACGAGAGTTTCGTAGAATCATGATTTGTTTTGCATATAAGAGAGAACTTCATCAAAAAGGAAAAAAGAGACAATATCGCAGACTTATAAAAGTTAGCGTTAAGTAGATAGGAGGCAAAATATTATGAGTAAAGTAAGTGTTGTATATTGGTCACAGTCAGGAAATACACAGGCTATGGCAGAGGCGGTCGGCAAAGGTGCCGCAGATGCCGGCGCAGAGGTGTCCGTTGTATATGTGGGAGATGCTTCTGTGAATGATCTTAAGGATTGTAAAGCTTTTGCACTTGGGTGTCCGGCTATGGGCGCAGAGGTGCTTGAAGAGTCGGAAATGGAGCCGTTTGTAGCAGATGTTGAAGGCATCTGTGGAGGAAAGACGGTTGGTCTGTTCGGTTCTTACGGATGGGGGGACGGCCAGTGGATGCGCGATTGGGAAGACCGCATGAGAGGAGCCGGAGCAACAATCTCCGGAGGCGAAGGTGTGATCTGTCAGGAGACACCGGATGCAGATGTGATTGCAGCGTGCGAGGCACTTGGCAAGGCGCTTGCCGCAGTATAAGATATGGAACATCAATATGAAAAATTGTTACTATGAAGAAACAGAGTATAGAACAGCTCCTATGGAGTTGTACATAAAAAGGTAGAACCGACGCGAGTCGTTTTCTATATAAAATCTCCGCAAAGGAAACTTTGCTCCTAGTGTAAATCCGGGCCACCGCTTTCGCGGGGGCCCCCGCCCTTTCCATTTATAAACAGCCTTCCAATGCTGTTATGAAAAAAGTACTGCTTTTACGATATTAAAGGAAACGCTTCAATACTTCAAGAACACCGGATTCCCAGTAAGGCGCACAGGTGGATTTGGCAGCTTTGATCACTTCCGGGCGCGCATTTGACACCGCGTAGCTTCTGCCGGCATGCTCTAACATCTCAATGTCGTTTAAGTTATCACCAAAAACACATACTTCATCCGCAGTAATTCCGAATTTTTTCATAAGATAAGAGATAGCAGTCCACTTGCTGACACCAAGCGCATTACAGTCTACCCATTCTTTGCCGGCGGCAGCAACCTGCGCCCGCTCTTTCCAATAAGGGATGAATTCCGGTGCACAGAGTTCTTCACATTCGCTTGGATGATAGACCGTGAATTTGATCACATCTTCATTCTGAATCGACAGTACATCACTCGTTTCGCGCATATCGAAGCCGTATGAATCACGGAGCCAGTGGAACATTTGGCTTCCTGCATCTTCGGCAAGACCATAGTCCGGTGTCCCGACAAAGTAGTCGCAGCTCGGCAGAGTATCGCGCACCATGCGGCACATATTTTTCCACAGTTCTTCATCCATGGGATAGGTTTTTAATATTTTATCCGGTGTGCGGACAACGGTTCCGCCGTCTGAGATGTAATAAAGCTTATCTGCAATCGGAGCAAACAACTTGCGTTCACTGCTGAACTGGCGGCCGGAACAGACAACGAAGATGATGCCTTGGTCAACGAGTTTGTTTATTACATTCATATACTCCGGATTAATCATGAGAGTCCCGTCTTTAACAAGAGTTCCGTCGATATCGGATGCAATCAGTTTTATCATTTTAATCCCTTTCTGTTTTTGGGTTTGTTCACGTTTTACAAATTTTATCATTTCTCACGGAAGAACGCGAGATCATTCCTATTGTAAAATATGCTTGTTACAGCGTCAAGACAGGATTGATGGAAGTCAGGCAAGCCGGATCGAAAATGAAGTTATCACATGCAAAGTTTGAAATAAATGATTAACATTCGGGAAAGAACGAAAAAACAACAGAAAAGCGTGGGATGTATGTTCAAAAAAAAGTAAAAGAGTGATATGATTTCATATGTAAAAGAAGTAAATGAGGAAATCGGTTTGATTACAATTTATTGTGCGCTGTATGCGGAAGCGCAGTATCTGATACAATATTATGAATTGAAAAAGGAATCGGGAAACAGGCATTTTCAGGTATTTTCGAATGAAGAGAAACAGATGCGGCTTGTGATTACAGGAATAGGTAAAATGAATGCAGCGGTTGCGGTCGCAGAGATTTCAACGAATTGCCCACCGGGGGAAGCTGATCTGCTGATTAATTTTGGAAGTTGTGCAGGTGGAGAAAACGTGCCGATCGGAAGCACAATCATGGGCAATAAGATTACCGATGTGGAAAGTGGGCACACATTTTACCCGGATATGATCTATGCGCATCCGTTTACAGAGTGTGAAGTGGAGACTTTGACACAAATATGTGAACGTGTACAAGACGAAAGTAATTCAGCATACGATATGGAAGCGGCTGCGTTCTATGAGGCCGGTAATTTCTATTATGGACCGCATCAGATGATATTTCTAAAAGTGGTTACGGATCATGGTGTTTCTTCGCCGCCTGACAGGGATAGATTCGCACGGATGATGCAGTTGGCGGGTGCATCGGTTGCGGAGTTCCTGGAAGGCGTGAGAACCGTGATAAAGCCGGGAATGACGACTTCCGTTGATCAATCGGACACAGAAGGCGGGTTACATGACTTGCAGATTGAGACTGTATCTGCAGGAGCAGAAGAACAGGTGAAATCGATGGATTCGTGCGGGAAAATGAAACGGCTTGCGGAGGAGCTGCATTGTTCTGCTACGATGAGGGCCGAACTTGCGCAGCTTTTTACTTATTGGCGTCTTGCCGGATTGGATGTCCGATCGATGATTCAGGAATACTATGATCAGGGAGTGTTACCTTGTAAGGATAAGAAAGCGGGAAGGAGATTGCTCAATGAATTGCAAAGCAAGTGGTTATAATCATGCTTTTTCCCATATCTATGTGGAACGTGGCGTGCGTGATCATGCGAGGACCAAGCAGATCCTTTCACGTTTTCCAGAAGCGCAGATTATTGAAATTACCCATTACAAGGATGTATTCAATCGACGCGGACAGCAATATGAGGCACAGCATCGCTCGCAAAGTCTGATTCTTGCGGCAAAAAAAGAACATTTTTTCTACGAGGGGGCGAAGCCTTGTCAGAATTTCGGCAATGATAATTTCTTTTATTGTTCGACGATGATGAATTGTATTTATGACTGCAGTTATTGTTATCTGAAAGGCATGTATCCATCAGGAAATCTGGTTGTATTTGTAAATTTGGAGGATTATTTTGAAGAACTGGATCGCTTGCTGTCGGTGCAGTCCATGTATGTGTGTGTGTCGTATGATGCGGATCTTCTGGCACTTGAAGAATGGATGGGATATGCTCGTGAGTGGGTGGATTATGCCGCAAAAAATGCAAATCTTAAGTTGGAGATTCGGACGAAAAGCGCGCGTAAAAAGATGTGGGATGATCTTCCGGTACTTTCTAATGTAGTGTATGCTTTTACGGTGTCTCCGCAGAAGATGATCCTGGCAAGCGAGCGCAATACGCCATCTGCGGAGGCGCGGATTGCATGTGCAGCAGAGGGAATCAGGAGGAAATTCCCGGTAAGATTTTGCTTTGATCCGATACTGTATCTTCCGGGATGGAAAGTGCTGTATCAGGAGTTGTTTGTACAGATCGATGAGGTGTTTGCAGGTGCGGATTGCAGCTGGGGGCAGCTTGATGCGGTCAGTGTCGGCGGCTTTCGTATCTCAAAGGACTATATGAAAAAGATTCGTCGTGTGGAAAAGGATTCGCCAATTGTACAGTTCCCGTATGTAAATGTAGGCGGGGTGTACCAATATCCGCCGAAATTGCTCGCGAAAATGGAAAACTGTATTTTACAGGAACTTGAAAAAAGGATGCTGGCAGAGCGGATATACAGGGACAGTGAATCGATGTGAAAGTGGAATGCTTGATCGATTCAGGAAATACGATGTTGAGATACTGTACCAAACATCAGAAACGAAGCATTTGGAAAGATGATCGTGAGATTGCTGAAATTTTGAATAAACAGAAAGAATTGGGTGTATGGAAGGAAAGAACGCAAAGAAATTACAGAAACAACAGGATATATATGCGGCAATTGTGACCGGAGCCAGTTCGGGAATCGGACTAGCGATTGCAGAAACGTTGTGTGAGATTGGGTATTCGGTATATGGCTTCGGGAGAAACTTTGCGCGTGAGGAAGCCAAAGCTTTACAACAGAATTATGAAAATTTTCATCCCATTGTGTGCAATCTGCTTGATACGGTTCCATTGTGTGATGAGGTGAATGCGATTCGTAAAAGGGAAGCAATCAGGATTCTTGTGAATGCGGCCGGGGTAGGGTATTTTGGTTTGCATGAGGAACTGTCGGTGAAACAGATACAGACATTGATCCGGACCAATCTGGAGGTGCCGATGATTTTGACAAACCGGCTTCTTCGTACGTTAAAGGAGAATCACGGATATATCATCAATGTGTCATCAATTACCGCAAAGAAAACAAATCCGCACGGTTGCGCCTATGGGGCCGCCAAAGCGGGTCTTACAAATTTTGGGGAAAGCTTGTTTGAGGAAGCGAGAAAGTATGGGGTGAAAGTGACAAACCTGCATCCTGATATGACGGATACGAATCTGTATCGGGAGGCTGATTTTACATGCAGCGATGCGGAAGGCTGTGCCTTGTATGGTGCGGAAGTGGCAGATGCCGTGCGTTATGTGCTGAGCCAGCGAGAGGGTGTTGTGGTGCCTGACATTACGATACGTCCGCAATATCACAGAATTATGCGGAAGGAACGATCATGAACGATAAACAAAAAGGAATTATCTATATTATCTGTGCAGGCTTTTTCTTTGCCTGTATGACATTTTTTGTAAGACTGGCGGGAAATCTGCCGACGATGCAGAAGGCATTCTTTCGAAATGCCGTGGCCGTTATTATCGCGTTTATTATGCTTGCACGTAGTGAGGGCGGATTAAAAATAAAAAAAACCAGCTGGCCGGGGCTCTTTATGCGAAGCTTCTGCGGAACCGTAGGATTAATCTGCAATTTTTATGCCGTGGATCACTTGAACATCGCAGATGCAAATATTTTGAATAAACTGTCCCCGTTTTTTGCCATTCTGATGTCTTACTTTGTCTTAAAAGAGAAGGCGAATAAGGTTGAATGGTTATGCGTGGCGGCGGCCTTTACAGGAGCATTATTTGTTGTAAAGCCATCTTTTTCTATGGAATTTGTTCATGCGATGATAGGTGTTTTGGGCGGATTCGGTGCAGGTGTAGCATACACGTTTGTCCGCAAACTTGGAAAGCAGGGGGAGCGTGGACCGGTAATCGTTATGGTGTTCTCGGCTTTTTCCTGTATATGCACACTGCCATTCTTTATTTTTCAATATGAACCGATGTCTGCGCAGCAGTGGATGATACTGATACTTGCCGGATGTTCGGCAGCCGGCGGACAGATCTTTATTACGAAAGCATATACAAAGGCTCCGGCAAAGGAGATTTCAGTATTTGACTATACGCAGGTCATTTTTGCTGCACTGCTTGGTTTTGTGTTTCTCGGACAGATTCCGGATTGGATGAGCGTGATCGGATACATTATCATTATCGGAAGTGCTGTATTTAAGTGGAATTATATGAACAGGACAGCAAATTCGGGTTTGTCGTGATCAGATAGGTTTTCTAAAACGGACGATACCGGATGATAAAATACGATTCGAAAATTAGCAGTAGTTATTATAAATCAACGGACTTTGAACGATTTCAATGACCGGATGTTTTTTCAGAGTTACGGCATCGAACCATACGATTATTTTGTTCAGGAAAATTTGCAAGTCAGCTTCTGGCTCTATTTCA
>URQG01000090.1 GCA_900549895.1 uncultured Lachnobacterium sp. | reverse complement strand
TATCTGTTGATGATTCTCTCCACGATATCCAACTGTAACGGGCATACGTGCATCTGAGCGCGTCTGCGGCTCTGCGTAGTGTTAAGGGTTCGCATCCGGTTGATGTCGTCCCACACTTCCAGCTGATTCCACGATCCCGGAGCAACTACCATAAATGTTGCCGGGAGCTTCCCGTCCTTGTCCAAATCTTCCGCAAGCTTCACATGATCCTCATAGTTATATACATTGCCACGGCTGTACTCTCTGTACACTGTCTGTAAGCTGTCAACCGGAAAATCCTTAAGCTCTTCCTTGCTGATCAGTCGATCTCCTGACGATCTCCAATAACCATGTGCATCAATCTGCCATTGTGCTCTGGTGTAATCTTCTTTGGACTTCTTAACCGGATCATCCGCGTATGCCGTAGATCTATCAGTCGGCAGCTTTCTGAAAAGCAGGATATATTCCGGACATCCTACGCCCATCTTTGATCCGTCCTTGCACTGCTCTGTCCAGCCAAGGCGGTATGTCTGGCTATTCTCACGAACCACATCAGTTACGACCGTGATCATGCCGAAATATTGAAAACCATGCTTCATGTAATGGCTAATGCACTGCGCGTGGAATGGTTCAATGGTTGGCATTCCGGTTCCTGTCGCATTTCCAAAAAGCACACGGTCCTTGACATGAATTGCAGCAACACGCCCCGGCTTTAACACTCGAAGCAGTTCCGGTGTAAGGAAATCCATCTGTTCAAAGAACCGCTCCGTGTTCTGGTTATGCCCGAAATCGTTATAATTTGCACTGTACTCGTAATGATTACCGAACGGAATCGAGGTATGTATCAGATCAATACTGTTCGTTTCCATCGCTCGGGTTTCTTCTACACAATCCCCATATACCGCTTCATAATGTTTTCCTCTTACTGTTCTTTCTTCCCTGCTACCTTCCACGCCCATCTTCCTTTCTAACCGCTGCGCCTTATTCTCCGAATTAAGACCATACTTTTTTACAATCTCGATCATTTTTTTAACCATATGATTGTGATTCTTCCATTTTTCCAGCAACGCTTCCTTGATCTGCCGCTCGTTCTCCATGTAGATAATGTCAATCACAACCGATTCTTTTTGTAAAAATCGATAACACCGGTGTACCGCCTGAATAAAATCGTTGAACTCATAATCAATTCCAAGAAAGATCTCGCGGTGGCAATATCTCTGGAAGTTACATCCGGATCCAGATAATGATTTCTTTGTGGCAAATAACTTTGTCCGCCCATTTGAGAAATCAATTACCCTCTGCTCGCGCAGGTCATAATCCATCGATCCGTAGATATCCACCACTTCCGGCAACGCTTTCTTGATCGCATGCCGTTCATTCTCCAGATCGTGCCACAACAAGAAATGATCATCCGGCGATTCTTCCACAATCCTTTTCATCTCTGTCACTCGGCGTTCAATGCTTTCTCGCTTCACTGCCGCAGCTTCTTTCAAACCCTCGGCGGCTTCCTGAAATAGCTGGATTTGTCCGTCCTTATCCGCTGTATCGCCATAATGCACCGGCAATTCGTGCCATCTCACATCAAGTGGCGGCAGATCATATCCCTCATCGGAATATACCGGATTGAGATCTGAAGGCTTCGTGATAAAAAGCGCCCAGCTTGACACCCACATCCAAAATTCATCTTCCATATTTGGATATAATGTCAGATTGTTTGCCTTGGTGCTGTCGCGCTGGAAGAATCTCGTCAACGCCTGCCCGGTATCCATCACTTCCAGATATCCGGCATAATGGATCAGTTCCTTGTATTTGTTCGGCGATGGTGTAGCCGTGGCTACCAGCTTATACGGAACATTCTTGAATTTGTCTAGGAATGTCTGATAGGTCTTGCTGCCGAAACTCCTTAAAACACTGGCTTCATCAAGCGATGTTGCTGTAAAGTAGTCTGGCCGGATATCTCCATCCCGGACGCGCTCATAATTCGTCAATACAATCTGGCTTGTACTCTGCTCCACCTCTTCCATCGTCCGGCAATACTCCGGTTTCTCATATCCAAGCACTTCCACTGCGTCATGCGTGAACTCCTGCTTCACTCCAAGCGGTAACACGATCAACGCACGTCCGCCGCTATACTCAGCCGCCAAGTGGCAAAACTCAATTTCCTGTACCGTCTTTCCAAGTCCGAAACTTTCAAACAGTGCACGTCTGCCACCTTTCAGCGCCCACACCACAGCATCCCTCTGATGTGGTTTTAATACCTTGTTGACTTTTTTAGGATCCACAACGAATCCGCTTTCTGTTGCAAGTTCAATCTTTGTTTCCAAAAAATCTTTGTATGTCATTTTTCAAAAGGAACCCGATATATCGTTACCCCGGCCGGAGGTTCGGCTCCTTTCTTGCATTTTTGAATACTTTGTTTTAATATATCCTTGTCTTTATGATAAGCAGGCGGGTAAAACCGTTTGGGGGAAGGGAATTCGGTTGGCAGTCATAAAATTCATTGCAACTTTAATAATTGCTCTTTGTACTTTTAGTACGGAAATGGAGAATACTATGGCAACACAAATTCCAACCACACAAACAAGTAACACCTTGGTCAGCACAACTGCCGACCGCCCTTCTACTTATCCTAAAGACTTTTATTTCATGCTCAAGTAGCACATAATTCCACATTCCGGCATGATCTCTGTATTCATATCTCCCCGATCAGGATCTAACTCATCCAGATATACCGGTCCGTTTTTGTCTTTCAACATGGAGTGTCCGACTTCTCTTTCCAACTTCGCCCGGCTTTCAAAGACTTCCGGGAAATCCTTTCGAATGCGATTCCAATAACCCATGCCGCCACGGACACAACCAATGCAATTATTGTTGGCGTACCCATGCTCATAATTCCAAGGACGTGGGAAAGTAAAAGTCATTAAAAACAGTCCATGCACTTCCTCTTTCGTTAAATTTCTTTCAATCAACGGAAAAATGTGATTAAACTCCGGATTGCTCTCAACCATTCGATCCGCTCGGTTCTTCTCGTTCAAGTCAAAGCCCCAAACATACGTGATCTCATAGTCCGCATGTTCAGCTTCCCACTGCTTACGGACTCGCTTTTTCAGCCATGCCGTGCAAGGTATGGCGTTATTGTTGGCGTTTCTGTATCCTCCGAATGTCCTAACACAATCTTCTACATTTCGATATTCCGTTGATCGTAGCACTGTGATTTTCTTTCCGATCGCTTTCTCGCAATCTTTAATGAATCTCATGCTATCCGGATGTTGGTCTGCAACGTCAATGTAGATCCATTCATCTACATTTCCGGCAAGATATCCTGCCATAAAACTTGATATTCCTGCGCTTATCCAACATACCTTTAGTTTCTTTTTTGCCATAACACCACGCTACAAATCGCTTTGTAATCGTGGATAAATTTTTAGATTGCTCTACATCTCGCGGTCAGTTTCCGTTCCGTGCCTTATAGCCACAATGAATATTTTTCTATACAACCATCACCAATCTCCGTTGCATAACCTCGGTTTACCGAGGATTCGTTATTCCTTTCTTTCTAAAACCTCATCTAAACAGGCATTTTTTGTTTGAATATACCTTGTTCCACAATTAGGGCAAAACGTATAACTTGGTTCATCCGCACAAAAGCCGCATTTCCCACAATACATCAAATCGTGATGGTGCTTATACGTCGCTTTCACAATACGTTTTTTTGCTCCGATGTCCTTTGCTGCTTCATAGCGAAATCGGTTTAATGCCTGTTCATATTCGTCGCAAAAATCATCTGTTCTATCATCTTCTGGAATAATTTCTGCCAACGATTCAAAAAATTCTACTGCAGTAATGGCATTACAGCATTTTCCTGTAGGTTCTAACATCGTTCACACTCCTTCCGGTTTCTCGCACCGCTCAAATTCGATAACCCACACCCAAGGGTTAGCATTCCAACCGTAGCGATCTAGGTCGGATTTCTTGACGGTACTATTCCAAAGAGTCGAAAACGCATATCTTTTTTCTTCTCCATTCAACACATGAGGATATTCCACCTCTACACCCTCTCTGCCAATCTGCTCCGCCGTAATTTCCTGCAACCGCTCCACCCTCACATCCGTAACCTTAAGCCAGATACGTGCCGCCTCTTTCGGCATGTGGATTGATGGTCGCCACGGCGCATGATCGTGTTCCACTCCATTTTCATCAACATATGCATTGAACGGGATTGTATCAGTTGCCGCATAATAATATTTCCCCGTGTCCTCAATGACCTGTTCATTTCCATCTAATTCATATAGATACTGCCATGTTTCCCGAATGTACAAGATATCGCCGATATGATACGGCGGCTTTGCATATTGAACAGATCCGCCGTATTCATCAATGCCAAATCCAAAACATCCTATATCTCTCTTCTCTGTACTATCGGTGACAAAGCCGAGTTGGTATGTATGCTTTTCGTCCGGCTGAGGTTTTACCAACCGCCGGGTGCAACTCTTTCTTCCGTCCAGATTCGCCCGAACCATCTCTGTGTTGAATAGAATTGGTTTAATTGCCATCTGCTCCACCTACTTTCTCAAAGTAAAACTTAATCGGCTCCCTATTTTCCCACACCATTCCATACCGCAGAGCAATGTTGTATGTACACACATCCCTTTTCAGTCTGTCCGGTATTTTCTGCAACTCCTTTCTAAAGTCTTCTAAGTCCATCGTTGACTTATATCGATTGCACGAACCACAGGACGGCATCAGATTGCTTATGTCGTGTACGTCAATTCCGGTAAATTCTTCGGTGTATTCATAATTTCTAAGGCAATGTAAATGGTCTACGTTGAAGCCTTTCTCCGGTATTTCACAGCCACAATAAGCGCAATGCCCATTGTATTTCGCATACACCTGTTTCCTTACGGATTTAGGAATCGGTTTTCGCATCTATTCCACCGCCTTTCACAATCTCGATTGCTTTTCTATATGCTATAAGCATTCCTAATTCCTTTGGTTTTTCATTTACGATATCATCAAGGAGCCTATTTACTGGGACAAGGCTTTTCAACTCTTCTAACTGCTGCACAACCTTATCCGGGTCGTAGGCAGTTGGAATATTGTTAATCACATCTTTTACTGCATCATAATCTTTCATGCTTTCAAGACGTCCACTTAAGTTGTCTAAAACCAACCCAGCATCAATCAGTCTTCCCATCACTCGCCCTCCTGTTCTTTTATTAGACAATAATTGTAAGCCATACAGCCATCACAAGTCTGTCTTTGACATCCTTCCTCTAAATAATCCACTCCATCTTCCATATATTCCGCTTCGCTCATTCCTACACCTCCAACAGCTCCGGGTTGTCAAAAATGTTGCCGATAACTTCAATTTCAAAGCTCTTAAAGCTCCATAAATCCCACTTAGTACCGATTGAAAATACATCTGATTTAACGCAAACCCAAGAAAACTGATAATAATTACTCTGCCAAAATGCTTTGTAAAGATTTCCGTGTTCATCTTTTACTACATCATTCTCCCAAATCAGCTTGCCGTTCTTGTCTTTTAAGCCGGTACATTGGCAGATAGTGGATGAATCTACTTCAATAGAGTTCCATAATGCTTGAGTTCTAGATATCGACCTTAATCGTGTTTTATCTTCTTGCTCGGATGAAATCCAACTTCGCACTCCTTTAAAAAACGGATTTTGAATAAGGTTTCCTATAACCCATTCTCCGTTATCAAGTCTCTTAGCCTTGAATAAATATCTATCTTCCATACTCTCTCCTATTCCGCTTCTGATTGAAGCCAATTCAACCATTCGCCACAATCCTCACAATCTGGATAGTCGGGATTCGCCCACTGATAATCTTCTTTTACTTCTTTAAGAAGCCCTGCTAATTCCTCGTCCGTCATGCTCCGAATCCGGTCTGCATTGGTCTGTGACTTACGCGCCGCGTTTCTCATGCATTCAATCATCCTTCTACCGCCTTTCCTGTTACGATGTCCCAATTCTCATCCTCGATGAACTGATTCCGGATAATCTCATCCGTCAGAAAATGTTCCTTACTCTTCGGCTGCTTGCGCCAATAGGAATCAATGTAAAATGCAACCCACTTCATAAATTCCTCGATCTTGGCATTCGAAAACCGATAAGACTCCTTCAGTGTCGGGATTGTCAGATACATCGTGGATGCAAGCGCACTCTCGATGTTCCGATCTGCACCAAGCACCGCGCGCCCTTTCTGAATATCCGCCATATACAACTTCTGTGGCATCGGGATCGACTTTACCCACTTGATCACATCGATTTTCTTTTTCTGGCAATACTCCATCATGCTTTCGCTCGTGATTTCTTCGTTGTCATCGTCCTGCCAAGCTTTCCGGCGCTCAACGGTCTTGCTGTAAAAGTTCGTGACCTGTTTAAACGTCATATCAAACTTGTCATACAAAACCGCTGTAAAAATGAAACCCATATGATTCGCGATGTTATCACCGAGACGCGCCTTTGCAAGCTCCTTACGGTACACGCTCATCGGGATCAACCGCTCTCTCTGATTTACTCCGTGCATTTCTTCCCCTCTCTGTGTCTGCCCTTGATGCAGGTATTCCAGAACCGGCAACTCGGATCACACACCTTTGTTTTATCTCCATAGCTGCAGATCCGCCCGCTACCGTAGTAGGTCGGCGCAGCTTTAAATCTCTTTATCGCTTCGGGATCATTGTGCTTGGGTACCGGACCACTCTCAACAAATCCCAAATTTTCCTCTGTCAACATTGCTCTCAATCTCCTCTAGGAAGTGGGGCGTTTCCGCCCCTGCAAGGTAACCAAGATGGCTTGTGATAACTATTCGGTATTCCTCGCGTTTCTTGCGTTAAATGTTTCTTTCGCCCGAAGGCGGGTGTTCCAACCCATTGTTCAACAACTTACGCTCGAGATCATCAAGGTCATTGTCTCGCGGGGTAAAGTTGTTAAATGCATTTTTCTTTGCCGGCAGTCTTAAATCCTTAATCGGGAATAGGCCTTTCCAGCTATTCATGATCGACTGCTCCAGGATCTTGACCGCCGTATCTGAATTGCCACCGGACAACTCTGTCAGTTTCTTGATAGCCATTCCAATAGCACGATCAGTCATAGGAGCCTTGATCTGCTTGCGCATATCAACAAAATCAGCAAATGCCTGATTCAGCTTCTCATCATCGGGGAAGAAATCTTTTTTGGTATTTTTTTCTTTATTACCTTTCTTCCTTTCTTTCTTTTCTTCTATTGTTGTCGTTTGAATGTCGTTAGAATGTCGCTTGCTTGGCTCTTGACTGACGTTTTGCTTGTCACTCGCTTGGTACAAATCATACTTAACCACT
>URQG01000089.1 GCA_900549895.1 uncultured Lachnobacterium sp. | reverse complement strand
AATGATTATTTCAGAGAGAAAACACAATGAACACAAATTACGAATACTATCGAATTTTTTATTATGTTGCAAAATACGGCAATCTGACCAAAGCCGCATCTGCCCTGCAGACAAGTCAGCCGGCGGTTACCAGAACGATCCACCGTCTGGAGGAAGATTTAGGATGCCGCCTTTTTATCCGAAGCAAATCCGGAATGGAGCTTACCACAGAAGGTCAGACCTTTTATGAATATGTTTCTGCCGGATGTGCGCAGTTTTTCAAAGGCGAACAAAAAATTACACGCCTCCTCTCTCTCGATGAAGGAAGCATCACCATCAGTGCTACCGAAACCGCCCTGCACTGCTGTCTCTTACAGGCAATCGAATCCTTCCGCGAACTGCACCCGAATGTTACGTTTCGCATCTTAAATAACAGTTCCAGCGACTCCGTGATCGCGCTGCGGCAGGGACAGGTGGATATTGCTATGATCTCCTCCATTCCGGATGCGTTGCAAGATCCATTGGTATCACACGCGGTACATTCCTATACAGATATTCTGATCGGCGGTCGAAAGTACCGCGATCTGCGGGATAAAAAGCTGTCGTTTGTCGAACTGTGTGAATATCCATGGGTCAGTCTCACACAGGATGCGATTGCACGAATTTTTGTCGATCAGTACTTTGCCTCCAAAGGCCTTCGATTTACTCCCGCAATCGAGCTTGCCACTACGGATCTGATTCTTCCTGCAATTGAACATAATCTCGGAATCGGCTTCCTCCCGCCGGAATTTGTGGAAGAAGCGATCGATACCGGAACAGTCTTTCCGATTAAGATTCCGGATGAAATGCCATACCGGACGATTTCTATGGTCTATGACCCGGAATACCCTCAAAGTATCGCTTCAACTGCCTTTCGAAAATTTATGCTGGATCGTCCGTATAACCGGTAATAACATTTTAAGGCAAATTGCGGATACGTCTGAAATAAAATGAAAACATGATACTACAAAGACCGGAGCTGCCTGCGCAGCCCCGGTCTTTCTTTGGATTAGGGATGATATTAAATCTATATTAGAGTAAGTAAATTACTTATTCTCCGGTGTGTGCCACTCCCAGTCACGAATCTCCTCAAGATCCTGACCGTACTCGGCAATATACTGCTTGTGTTCAACGAGCTTATCATTCATCTTCTGGATGAGATATGCGCCTCGATTTCCAAGCTTTGGAAGGTGCATGATTGCATCCTTAACAAGGTTGAAACGATCGATCTCATTCTGAACTCTCATATCAAACGGAGTGGTAATCGTACCCTCTTCCTGATATCCGTGAACCGACATATTCTGGTTATCACGACGATAGGTAAGCTCATGGATGAGTGTCGGATATCCATGGAATGCAAAGATTACAGGCTTATCCGTTGTAAATAATGCATTATACTCTGCATCACTTAATCCATGTGGATGCTTATGGTTCGACTCCAACTTAAACAGATCCACTACGTTTACAACACGGATCTTAAGCTCAGGGAACTCATCACGCAGGATCGTAACAGCAGCCATCGTCTCAAGTGTCGGGGTATCTCCACAGCAGGCCATAACGATATCCGGCTCTTCACCGTTGTCGTTGCTTGCCCACTCCCAGATGCCTACACCCTGTGTGCAGTGCTTTACTGCCTGATCCATCGTCAGCCACTGATAACTTGGATGCTTGGATGCAACAATTGCATTCACATAATTCTTGCTCTTGATACAGTGATCAAAGCAAGATAACAGACAGTTTGTATCCGGTGGAAGATACATGCGGACAACATCTGCCTTCTTATTGGCAATGTGATCCAGGAAACCAGGGTCCTGATGGGTAAATCCGTTGTGATCCTGCTGCCATACATTGGATGTAAGGATAAAATTCAGGGATGCGATCGGACGTCTCCATGTCAGCTGATTACATACCTTTAACCACTTTGCATGCTGTGCTGCCATAGAATCTACAACACGGATAAATGCTTCATAGCTTGCAAAGAATCCGTGACGTCCGGTAAGAAGATATCCCTCTAACCAGCCTTCACACATATGCTCACTTAACATACTGTCCATGATACGTCCGCCACGTGCGAGACAGTCGTCACTAGGAAGAAGCTCTGCATTCCAGTCTCTGTTCTCCGCCTCAAATACCTTGTACAGACGGTTTGACATACTCTCATCCGGTCCGAAGATACGGAAATTCTTGCTGTCCTTATTCAAATTAAAGATATCGCGAATATATCCGCCAAGCTCGATCATATCCTGTGCTTTGGTCTTACCATGATCAACCTCAATGCCGTAGGAACGGAAATCCGGAAGTCTTAAGTCTTTCAGTAAAAGACCACCGTTTGCATGTGGGTTTGCACCGAGACGTGCATTTCCCTTCGGTGCTAATTCCGCCAGTTCCGGAATCAGACGGCCGTTCTCATCAAAGAGTTCCTGCGGGCGGTAGCTCTCCAGCCACTTCTGTAACAGAGGCAGATGCTCCTTCGGGTTCTCCATAGAGATCGGCACCTGATGTGCACGGAAAGAACCTTCGATCTGCTGTCCGTCAACAACCTTAGGACCTGTCCATCCTTTTGGTGTGCGAAGAACGATCATCGGCCACTTTGGACGCTCCGGATCATTGTTCTTTCTTGCATGATCCTGGATTGCCTTAATCTTCTCGATTGCAGTATCCATTGCCTCAGCCATAAGCTTATGCATGGTCATTGGATCATCGCCCTCGACGAAGATCGGCTCCCAGCCGCATCCAACGAAAAAGCTCTCTAACTCTTCATGCGGAATACGTGAGAAAATAGTAGGGTTACTGATCTTATATCCATTCAGGTTCAGTACAGGAAGAACTGCACCGTCCGTAATTGGATTTAAGAATTTATTAGACTGCCAAGAGGTAGCCAGAGGTCCTGTCTCAGCCTCGCCGTCACCGACGATAACGGTTGCGATCAGATCAGGATTATCAAATACAGCACCAAAAGCATGTGCGATCGAATAACCAAGCTCACCACCCTCATTGATAGAACCCGGAGTTTCCGGTGCGCAGTGACTCGGAACGCCGCAAGGGAATGAGAACTGCTTAAACAATTTCTGCATACCCTCTTCATCCTGACTGATGTTTGGATAGATCTCGCTGTAGGTTCCCTCAAGATAAGTATTTGCAATCATGAAGTTTCCACCATGTCCCGGACCGGAAAGTAAGATCATATCCAGATCGTAACGCTTGATCACACGGTTGCAGTGTACATAGACAAAGTTCTGTCCCGGTACGGTTCCCCAGTGACCAACGATCTTCTTTTTAATCTGATCCATTGTTAAAGGCTCTTTTAATAATGGGTTGTCCAACAGATATAACTGACCTGCGGATAAATAGTTAGCAGCACGCCAGTAAGCATCGATTTTATCTAACATTTCCTGGCAAAGTGGCTGCTTCTCAAGACAAGTATTCTCTGACATAGATTCCTCCTGTAATTATTGTTAATCTTTTGACAATCATAGAATAACACACCCCCTTCCATTCGTTAAATCAATAATTTGTATGTAATCCATATCATTTTGGTATGGATGAATTGCATCCTATCTGGCTCGTTGTTTCGCATAGCAAAAAAGTGTGCCCTGCCGCACACTTTTTTGCTATAAATATTCTCTTAATCCGCTGCACAGATCATTTTCCAGATTGATCAGCTTCTTTGTGATCGCCTTCGCCTTATCATTCGCAGCCTCATACTGATTTAGGTAGCGGCTGAGCGACTTGATTCCCATATCACATCCGTCCGTCATAAGCTCCGCGATCGTTGCATCTGAGTCATCCATCGCGAGCTTCACATTTGTCTTGATCCAGGACATTCCCTGCGCCATCACATTCGGTTCCTTGCCCTCATCATGATATTCCAGCAACAGTTTGTTGATTTCACCCTGTAGCACCTCATGCCGATCTTTGCATTTTTCCAGCATTTCTTTCATTCTGGCATCCTTTACATCGTCAAGAACATCACGGATTGATTTCACGCCCATCCTGATGCCTGCATCACACTCTCTGAGTAATTTGATTGTATCCGGTTCGACCATAGTTTCACACCTCCTGATATCACTATTGTCTCCGAAATCTCAAGTGTTATGCGTATCATTTTACCATGACGTACTGATACTAATTCAATTTCACTTTCATAAGGATCGGGTTATGATCCGAATTCTTAAATTCCAGATTCTGCGTTTCAACCGACTCCACACTCACATTGGAGGAAACGATAAATCCATCGATCAGATAATACTGGAAATTGTTATGGTCTGCGCCTTTATACGGCTGATCCAATGATCGGCAGGATGGTGCACGGTTGTCTGTCTGAAACAAAAGATCATCGCCAAACTCATCCGTATCGATTGCGCCCGGCTGCCAGAGGTCCTCACTGATCAGCGGATATGCGCTTGTGTCCACATTGGAAAAATCCTGATTAAAGTCGCCGCCCGCAATCACGTAGTTTCCAGCATCAACTTCTTCCTGCAGGATTTCCTGAAGCATCTGTGTCTGAGCAGCCTTACCCTCACCATCGTCATACGCTTCCAGATGCAGATTGACAAGTACCAGTTCCTTATCGCTGCCCTCTATCGGAACACGATCAACCATCAGACAGCGCTTCAGATTCGCAGTACGGACCGGATAAGAAAATGGGCACGGAAGGGCTAACCTTCTGGAATCCTTTACTTCATACCCGGACAATGTCACAATACCGCTGTCCACCTTACCGATCGTTGGAAACGGGAACGGCACATACAATACTTTGTAATTATTGGCAAATGTATCACAATATCCGCTTTGCGCCTCGCGGATCTGTTCCAGTTCATTGATTCCGTGTGAACGCTTGGAATTACGGTCAACCTCCTGTAAAAATACAACGTCCGGATTCAGTCCTGCGATCTCATCATTGATTGCCGCAATGTTTTCCTGTACCCGTTCCTTGCTGGCAGTATTGACCATCGATCCGCCGTCCATGAAGAAGTCGGCATTATCGCCTAACGCACCGTATCCGATATTCCATGTCAGAACAGACAGTGTATCACCGGACTGTACCGTCTGCTCCGCTTTACCGTCAACCGACAATTCCACAATCTCATCCGGCTTATATTCCGTTACGGTAAGTACTACAATTAAGATTAAAAAAGCAACTAAGGTGACCGCCACGATTCCGGCGATCACCTGTAAGATTCGTTTTATCACAAGTTTCATATTAATTACCACACTCGATACTGATTTCATTGAAGGTGCCAAGGATATCATCCACCTGGATAGCCGCTTTTTCCGCGCCTGCCTTGTCGATGATTGCGTGTCCCTGATGCATCATCAGAAGACGGTCACCATATTCCACTGCATAACGAAGATTATGTGTAACCATAACGGTTGTCACTTTCTTTTCTTCCACGATCTTGCCTGTCAACTGCATAACGATCTCTGCCGTCTTCGGATCAAGAGCCGCCGTATGCTCATCAAGGATCAGAAACTCGATCGGGGTCATCGTTGCCATAAGAAGTGCCAGTGTCTGTCTCTGTCCACCGGACAAAGCGCCAACCTTCGTGTGAAGCTTATCTTCCAGTCCCAGGTTCACACTTGCAAGCATCTCTTTGTACGCATCGATTCGCGCACGGTTTGTTCCGCGTCCGAGTCCGTATGTCTTTCCTTTGTTATCGGCGATTGCCAGATTTTCGAGAATCGTCATGGACGGGCAGGTTCCCTTGGAAGGATCCTGAAAAACGCGTCCGATTCTTCTGTGACGAATAAAATCTTTCTGCTTTGTGATATCTACGCCGTTTACCACGATCGAACCACCATCGATTGGAATTGATCCGCAGATAATGTTCAGCATAGATGTCTTACCGGAGCCGTTGCTCCCGACCACCGATACAAACTGTCCATCGTCAATCTTTAAATTAAAATCTTCAAACAGGCAGATTTCATTGATCGTACCCGGATTATACATTTTATGAATATGATTTAATTCCAGCATCTACGCCACCTTCTTTCTCTTTTTGCGATCCATTCCAAGAACAAGAATGATAAGGAATAATACCGCGGTAATCAGCTTTAAGTCCGAAGAAGGCATACCAAGCTTGATTGCGATGGCAACACATGCTTTATAAACAATGGATCCAATGATAACACTTGTTGTCACGCGAAGGAATGTCGCTTTCTTGAGAAGGCTGATTCCGATGATAACACTCGCAAGACCGATTACCATGGTTCCGGTTCCCATCGATACATCGAAGTATCTCTGCTGCTGCGCAAAAATACATCCGCTTAAGCTGACCAGTCCGTTTGCGATCGCAAGTCCGATAATCTTGATCGTGCCTTTGTCAACACCCATGGAAGTAACGATCGTCTCATTATCTCCAACCGCACGAAGCAGATAGCCCGACTTTGTATTCATATACCAGTCCAGTAAAAACTTCATGATCAGAGTGATCACAAGAATGATGATCACGTTGGCAAATTGTGCCAAAGCGCCTTGAAATACACTCCGTATCAGATCATTGTCAAAAAGCGTTGTCATATTGTAGATCGGCAGGTTTGCACGACCGGCAATACGAAGATTGACCGTATACAAAGCCGTCATCATAATGATTCCGGATAAGAGATCTCTCACCTTAAGCTTCACATGAATCAGTCCTGTCAGCGTACCTGCACATGCCCCCGCCGCAAAAGCGATCAGAAGCGTCAGTATAGGATTCACGCCTTTTGTAATCAATACCGCAGACAGCGCCGCACCAAGCGGAAAGCTTCCGTCTACCGTCAGATCCGGGAAATCCAGGATCGTGTATGTAATATAAATTCCCAGTGCCATGATCGCGTAGATCATACCCTGCTCTAGTACACTTAAAACTAATGTCACAGTGTTACCCCCATGTATTTATGCATATTATTTATACTCGTGTTCACTCCGTCGACCGGATTTTCAAAACCGTATAAACATACTTATTATATAATAATTCAGAGCCAAATACAAACCTGCCCTGGCTCTGAATCGTTATTATTTTATTGACTGTTTTATGCTTCAACAGCTGCTCAAGACGTCCTCAAACAGTTCCCTTATGACTTATTCTACGACAATTTCATCAAAGGTCTGTGCCGCATCCTTAACATATGAATCATCTAATTTCATGCCAATCTTATCTGCGGCTGCGGTATTGACATATAACTCAGCCTTGGAAGCGGTAATGAAATTGGTATCCTGTGCGGTTGCTTCGCCTTTTAATATCTTTGCAGCCATCGCGCCTGTCTCGACGCCAAGCTGGAAATAATCGATACCTGTCTCTTATACACATCTCCGAGCCCACGAGACGCGTAGTAATCTCGT
>URQG01000088.1 GCA_900549895.1 uncultured Lachnobacterium sp. | reverse complement strand
TCTCTATATATAGTAGAATCTCATCCAGCTCCGAAGCCGGTACTTTTGTGTATTCTGCAAGTTCTGTGATACTAGGCTTCATTCCCTTCTCTTTCTCAAGATACTTGACTGCCTCATTGACCAAAGCGACCTTGCCGACCATTGCCTCCTCGCTTTCGCCTTCACCCTCTTCTTCCAATATGCAGGATTTCATTGCATTTTCAATTTCTGTTGCAAGTTCTGATTCAACATCTACCTTTTCATGAGAGCCGCAAAGTTCCGTAAGACAGAGAAAAAGCGCCATATTGCCTTCCTGCACAACATCCTGAAGAGAATCCGGATCATTTGATTCTGTCAGTTTCTTTGCATTCTCGAGCACAACCGGAAGCCAGCAGTTTGTGATATCAGCGATCACGCCCTCATCTCCGTCAAGAAGTGCCTTATACATTTCTTCCTGCTTCTCCTTAGAATATGTGGAAAGTTCATTCAACTCGTCGAGATACATCTGAAAGACACCGGTATGTTCCGCTTCATCGGACGATGTGCTTGCACCATTCGAGTCCTTTACCGCCTTTACAGTATCTCCCTTTATCTCGGGCTGTATTCCGTTTGCCGAAGCATGACCGGAAACTACAGACTCCTCATCATATAAACCCTCCGTTTTATACAGCGGATTACTTTCATCATCCGGATCTCCGTCACCGGATAGAGAAGCGTCATCCTGCGCATCCTGCGCATTTTCCGCAATCCGCTCATCTTCCGGATGCGGATTTAACAAAAATTCAAGCACCATATTCTGCTGCTCTTCATTCAGATCCATGTCTTTGAAGTACCCTAAGATTTCTTCCCGCGTCATATTCCCCTGCGACACACGGATGATCTCAGAGACCTCATGAATCGTTTCTGTAAATAAACTCTGATCTAACATCGATTTCCTCCACATAACCATCCGCCCATCTCTATCTATGTGGGCCAAACAGTTATCCTATCATTTACGCCAATAATTCGCGAACCATTGCCGCATCAAATACAACCTTATCCAGATGTTCTACCTCGATGCGGTACAGCGCATTGGCTGCAATATGTTCCGCTGCCTGCTCAAGATCACGGATTCCGGATGTATTCTTATACTGATCAACGATGGCATCGAGTGCTTCATCTGTGATCACACACTCTTCTTCGCGAAGACTGATTCTCTTAAGCACCTTTGGCAAAGCAAACTTTGAGAAGATTACTTTCTTCTCCTCTGTTGTATAGTCTGGGATATCAATTACCGCAAAACGTGACATGAGCGGGGCACTGATCTGTGACTTATCGTTTGCCGTGGCGATCGGATATACACCAACGGTTGGAATCATGCACTCCATATAGTTGTCCGTAAATCCAAGATTATCAAGCAGTGTCAAAAGTACATCCGCCGGATTGCCATTGCCTTTTCCTGACGCTGCCTTATCAAGCTCGTTAATGATAAATACAAGACTTGACTCTCCGGCCATAGAGAATGCATCCATAATGATTCCCGGCTTTGCATTCGCGTATACACGGGAACTTCCCGTCAGCTGCTCCGGATCATTGATTGAACTCATATCCAGTGTGGTCCACGGAAGTTTTAAGATTCGTGCAACCGCATAGGCGATCTGTGACTTACCTGTTCCCGCCGGTCCGACCAGAAGAAGTCCGTAAGCAGGGAGTGTGTGCGTTCGGTTGATCTGGATGATCGTCTCGATGATTCTCTGCTTTACACGCTCCATTCCGTACAATTCTTCATCCAAAATGCGACGCGCCTCGTTCGGATCGATTGCTTCAAAATAATTGCTCTTCCACTGAATGTTCATCATGATAGAAAGCGCTCTCTGTGCGTGACGACGCTCCTCCGGCGACACCTCATTGGAACGCGCAACCGCAAGATTACGTCTTGCCCACAGACGGATATTATCCGGAAGTGTTCTTCCCGCGCAATTCATAAAGTCCGTGATACTCTGCAGACTCGTGAGCTTCATATCATCGCCCTCTTCGTCCTGATCCTCATCTTCCACTTCTTCGACAGGTGCACTGCTTGCAAGCAGTCGGTCAATCATAAACTGCAGGAATCCATCCTCCGCTGAAAGCTTTGTTCCTCCGCCAAACGCAATCTCCCGGATCTTGTATACCGCATATCCTTTGTCCGTGTTTTCTCCGGACAGCCGCACATTAATATGATTCTCGCCCAGCCAGCGGAGAAGGCTGACAAAACGCGCATCGATCTCTATGATGTCTGCGCTGATCGTATCCTCTTCCTCCTGAAATTCAAACGAAGTACGCTTGATCGGGTTTGTGAACACACCGGAAGAATGATGGCTCCACTTGTGTTCACGGTTGTTAAGAAGCATGATCGGATGCTTGGCACACGGTACCGATTCATTCGACCGAAACGTTGTATAGGTGCAAACCGGATCCTTGTTTGCATCCGGTGTATTGCTAAAATCAAATACTGGCATTGGTCAGCCCTCCTTCATTTCTTTGCAACTACTATCATACCAATTCCATAGCATATCATCAATCTTTTTAACTAAAAATCCCTGCAAAAAGAGGATGTCCTGTCAGAACATCCTCTTCCTATCTCTTACGCCTTGCACAGATCCTTCACGACTTCCCCGGCGATGATCAGTCCCGCAACCGATGGCACGAATGCCACACTTCCCGGAATATTTCTTCGCTCGGTACATTTGTGAGCAGCTCCCGGCGGGCAGATGCAGTTGGTTCTGCAGCTGATCGACATATCTTCAAGCGGACGTGTCGGGATCTCTTCTGAATATACAACTTTGAGTTTGCGGACACCGCGCTTCTTGAGCTCACGCCGCATCACTTTAGCAAGCGGGCATACCTTTGTCTTATAGATATCCGCCACCTTAAACTGGCTTCCGTCAAGCTTGTTGCCGGCCCCCATACTGCTGATGATCGGCACATTCTTCTCTTTAGCCTTCATAACCAGAGAAATTTTTGCTGTCACAGTATCTACGGCATCAACAATGTAATCATATTCCTCGAACGGGAATTCGTCCGCATTCTCCGGCAGGAAAAAACAATTATGAATGTTTACTTTGGCATCCGGATTAATATCTAAGATGCGTTCCTTCATAACTTCCGTCTTGTATTTACCAACCGTTTTTCTTGTCGCGATAATCTGACGATTCAAATTGGTCAGACACACCTTGTCATCATCGATCAGGTCAAATTCACCAACACCGCTTCGCACCAGTGCCTCACATACATATCCGCCGACACCACCAATGCCGAATACGGCGACACGCGAATTGGCTAATTTATCCATTGCTTCCTTGCCAAGAAGTAATTGTGTTCTTGAAAACTGATTTAACATGTTTTACCCCTTTATTTTTTCATAGCAAAAGCAGCATCAACTGCTGCTTCTACTTTCTTGTCCATATATGTTATATCCTAGCAGATTCGTATAATATACCGCATATGCAAAGAAAAATCAAGAACTACTCATACCGTTTCTGCAAATACTGCTCCAATACTTCCACAGTCTTCTCCATGCCGAGTGTCGAACTGTTCATACACAGATCATATAACCGTGAGTCTCCCCACTTCCCTTCACTGTGGCGATTGTGATACGCCTTACGATTCCTGTCATGACGCGACATCTTCGCCTTTGCATCCTTTTCGGAAAGAGCATACACGTCCATGGTACGCTGTAACTTTTTATCGTAATCACCCAGAACAAAAATTGATGTCAGGCAGTCATACTTTTTTAGAACCGTCTCCGAGCATCTTCCGACAACTACGAAAGAATCACCGTTTTCTGCCTTTTTCCTGAGGAATTCAAATTGCATCTGTGCAATGGTCTCCTCCGGCGAACTACTGTGTCCTCTGACGGTTCTTCGCGGAACAAAGCGTGGCGCTTCATCATACGGATGCAGATTGTTCGCATCCACAAGCTTCTCCTTGGCGATCATCTCGATCATATTGCGGTCCAAAAATTCCAGTTGCATATATTCCGCAATACGTCTGGCAATTTCATGCCCTCCGCTTCCAAACTCACGACTTACAGAAATTATAATCTGCTTTTCTCCCATATCGCCCTCTCCTATACATAACGAAGCCAAATAGTTACCATCGAAATTACAAGTACAATCATTGTGGCAGGAATTGCCGACTTACAATATTTCCCCCATCCGATCGGGTGACCTTCCTTGGTTGCCACGGAAATTCCGACAACGTTGGCAGATGCACCGATCGGTGTCGCACTTCCACCGATATCCGTTCCCATCGAAAGTGTCCATGCAAGCATCGATAAATCAGCCCCACTCGACGCCGCAAGAGTCTTAATGATCGGAACCATGGTTGCCGCAAATGGGATATTATCCACAAATGCGCTCGCAATCGCGGAAATCCATAAAATAATTGCAACCATAAGATAAAGATTGCCTTTGCTCCACTTCTCAATAAGCTGCGCGATCAGATTTAAAATCTCTGTCTGTTCAAGTCCCCCAACCACAACAAACAATCCGATAAAGAAAAGCAACGTCTTATAATCCACACATTTGATAATATACATGCGATTACCGCTTGCAGTAAGAATCGTAAGAAGCGCAATAAATACGCCGATAAAAGCCACTGTAAGTCCCGTGTTTGCATGTGTTACAAGAAGAACAACCGCACATGCAAAAATAACACAGCTGACTACGAAATCTTTCTTGCTTGGCACTCCGTCCCACGGATCAATATTTACATCCTGCTGCACATATCCGTCCACTTTCTGCTTTAATTCCCTGCGGAAACAAAAGTAAAAGAAAATGACCACAACAACCAGCGAAAACAAGGCGATCAATCCGGTATTCGTCACAAAATCAAAAAACGAATACTTTAATGCGGTTCCTATAATAATGTTAGGCGGATCGCCGCACATCGTCGATGAACCACCGAGGTTCGCACAAAAAACTTCCGTCAGAATCATCGGTACCGGATTAAATCCGAGCAGCTTTGCAAGCTCCACCGTGACTGCTGCCAAAAACAAAATTACTGTGATGCTGTCAATAAACATTGCAAGAAGCGCCGACATGATCATAAAGGTAATGAAGATCGGGATCACCTGGAAATGAACCAATTTTGCAATCGTGATGCAGAGCCAGTGAAAAAAGCCTGATTTTGCCATACCTTCGACCATCACCATCATGCCTGCAATAAAAAGGATCGTTGCCCAGTTGATACCGACACTCTCCTCCTCAATTGCTCCCGCCTCATACCAGAATTTCAATGAAAAGATACTCTTTACATTGAGTGTGTCGACCACAGCTGTCATACTGTGCATACATACCCCAAATACAATAACAAGAACGGCAAGCGCACATCCAAGCGTCACCCATTGTCGTTCGATTTTCTCGGTAATGATCAATAAAAACATAACAACAAAGATCAATACCGCAATCATCTGCGCTGCTAACATAGTAAAACTCCTTCTCCCCCTGTTTTGTACTATTTATACATATTACCTTGTTTCAAGAGGCAATGTCAAGGAAATATGCACAATTGCTTTATTCATATCCCGAAGCATTGATATCATCATGCATAAAACAACCACTTCTACGGTAGCTTGTCATCTTCTAAAGTATCAGTATATGCAAAAAATCCCGGCTCGTATTCACGAACCGGGATTTTTCACAGATCTTCTATTTCCAAAATTGTTTCAATACACCCAAAGTGTGAGTTTACTGATTAAGCCTCAATCTTGCTGTCAGACTTAACATGATCAAATTCATCTAAAATTTCCTGACTCGGTGCAGGTGTAAGTAAACTTACAACAACGATTACGATAATACCTACTAAAAATGCAGGAAGTAACTCATAGATTCCAAATACGCCACCGAGCGGCTTAACCAGATATTTCCAGATAAATACCATCGCTCCACCGGAAATTAATCCCGCGATCGCGCCCTGAAGCGTTGTTCTTCTCCAGAACAGAGAACAGATCACAAGCGGTCCGAACGCAGCACCGAAGCCTGCCCATGCAAACGATACGATTCCGAATACGGAACTGTTCGGATCTCGCGCAATAATGACACCTAAGATTGCAACAACAATAACCGTAAGTCTTGCTGCGATCATGCTAGCTCTCTTCGAAAGATTTAAGTGAAATGCCTCCTGCAGAATATTCTGAGATACACTTGAAGCTGCTGCCAAAAGCTGCGAATCCGCAGTAGACATCGTACTTGCAAGGATACCTGCAAGAATCAGTCCCGCCATCAGTGCCGGGAAGATGCCATGCTTTGAAAGCAGATCTGCGACCCGAACAATAATTGTCTCTGTCTGTGAACCGGTAAGCGAATCAACCAGTCCCTGACTACTCATCTCACGTCCGACTACACCGATCATGACAGCTATGCCCATCGCAATCACAACCCAGATGGAAGCCACACGTCTTGAAATCTTCAGTTTCTGTTCATCCTCAATCGCCATAAAACGAAGCAGAATATGCGGCATACCAAAATATCCGAGTCCCCATGCAAGAGTCGAGATAATGGTAAGCAAGCTATACGGCTGCGAAGAGTTGCTTGCTTCCACATAAGAAGAGGTAAATGAAAAATATCCAGGCAACTGACGCGCATTATCCATTACAACACCAATACCACCAACAGAAATTGTCGAGTAAATCAATACGAACAGGATTGCAATCGTCATAATAATACTCTGAACGAAGTCCGTCGTAGATGCAGCGAGGAATCCACCAGCTGTTGTATATGCCACAATTACGACTGCAGAGATCAACATTGCTGCAATATAGTTTGCACCGAATAAGGAAGCAAAAAGCTTACCGCATGCGGCAAATCCGCTGGCTGTATATGGCACGAAAAAGATAATGATGATTACCGCTGCGATCACAGATAAAATATTTTTCTTATCACGATAACGATTGGAAAAGAACTGTGGCAGTGTAAATGACTTTGTCGCATGTGTATAACGGCGAAGTCTTTTCGCTGTAAAAAGCCAGTTTAAGTAAGTTCCAAGTGCCAGACCGATTACCGTCCAGCCGACATCTGCAAGTCCGGATAAATAAGCAAGTCCCGGAAGTCCCATAAGCAGGTAACTCGACATATCAGACGCTTCCGCACTCATTGCGGTAACGAGCGGTCCGAGCTTACGTCCGCCGAGATAGAAATCCGATGCAGACTCATTCACCTTGGCATAATGAAAACCGATCATAAGAACGATCAACAGATATGCAACGATTGTCACCAAAATACAAATTGATGATGTGCTTAACATAACAAAAATTCCTCCTAGTGTAATGCAAGAAAGTTCTTGCCAAATTCTAGGCGAAATTATATCTGTCTCTTATACACATCTCCGAGCCCACGAGACGCGTAG
>URQG01000087.1 GCA_900549895.1 uncultured Lachnobacterium sp. | reverse complement strand
AGGAGTTAACTCGTAGAAAAAGCTGAGAGAAAGTCGGTATCGTTCAAAATCCGTCCGTTTGCGAATATCTACTGCTAATTTTCGAATCGTATTTTATCATCCGGTATCGTCTGTTTTAAAATCAATCTGATCACGACAAACCCGAATTTATTTCATTGCATTCTTACGTGCAATAGAAGCTCTCTTACGAAGAGTAGGATCAAGAATTCTCTTACGGATACGAAGGCTTTCCGGAGTAACCTCAAGAAGCTCGTCGGTATCGATGAAATCAAGTGCCTGCTCAAGGCTTAACTTACGTGGCGGAACAAGTGTTAAAGCTTCGTCAGCGGAAGAAGAACGTGTATTGGTCAGGTGCTTCTTCTTACATACATTAAGCTCGATATCTTCTGCCTTTGCACTCTGTCCGATGACCATACCGGAGTAAACCTTCTCGCCAGGTCCGATGAAGAGTGTACCACGCTCCTGTGCGGAGAAGAGACCGTAAGTTACGGATTCGCCGGACTCGAAAGCAATCAGAGAACCGGTAGAGCGGTATGCAATCTCACCGCGGAATGGCTCATAGCCGTCAAAAATCGTATTGATAATTCCGTTACCTTTGGTATCGGTCATGAATTCGCCACGATATCCGATCAGTCCACGGGATGGAATCTTAAACTCAAGTCTTGTATAGCCGCCGGCGATAGAACCCATGTTGAGGAGTTCGCCTTTACGCTGCTGTAACTTAGAGATAACGGCTCCGGTAAATTCATCCGGAACATCAACGTATGCAAGCTCCATTGGTTCAAGCTTTTTGCCATTCTCATCGTAGTGGTAGAGAACCTCTGCTTTGCTGACGGCAAATTCATAGCCCTCACGGCGCATATTCTCAATCAGTACGGACAGATGCAGCTCTCCACGTCCGGATACCTTTAAGCTGTCCGGGCTGTCAGTCTCTTCCACACGAAGAGATACATCGGTGTTCAGCTCACGGAAAAGGCGGTCACGAATGTGACGGGAGGTAACATATTTCCCTTCCTGTCCGGCAAGCGGGCTGTCATTAACGATGAAATTCATGGAGATGGTAGGCTCGGAAATCTTCTGGAACGGAATCGCCTGTGGATTCTCCGGTGAACAGATCGTATCTCCGATATGGATGTCTGCGATACCGGATACCGCAACGATCGATCCAATCTTGGCTTCCGCAACGTCTACTTTATTTAAACCATCAAATTCGTACAGCTTACTGATACGAACTTTCTCTAATTTGTCCGGATCATGGTGGTTGACAACGACAGCCTCCTGATTGACCTTAAGACTTCCGTTGTCGACTTTACCGATACCGATACGTCCGACATACTCATTGTAATCGATCGTACTGATCAGTACCTGTGTAGGAGCGTCCGGGTCACCGGTAGGAGCCGGAATATAATTTACGATCGTTTCAAAGAGAGGCGTCATATCCTTCTTCTCATCATCGAGGTTGTACAGTGCATAGCCATCTCTTGCAGATGCATAGATGAATGGGCAGTCAAGCTGCTCATCGGAAGCATCCAGATCCATGAATAACTCTAATACTTCATCGATCACTTCTTCCGGTCTTGCTTCCGGACGATCGATCTTGTTAATACAAACGATAACCGGAAGATTTAAAGCAAGTGCTTTCATTAATACGAATTTCGTCTGTGGCATAGTGCCCTCAAATGCATCAACCACGAGAACAACGCCGTTTACCATCTTAAGAACTCGCTCAACCTCGCCACCAAAGTCCGCATGTCCAGGAGTATCGATGATGTTGATCTTGGTATTCTTGTAGAAGACAGCGGTATTCTTGGAAAGGATAGTGATTCCACGCTCACGCTCGATATCGTTCGAGTCCATGACACGTTCCTGCACTTCCTGATTCTCGCGGAATACACCGCTTTGCTTTAACAACTCGTCCACGAGTGTTGTTTTACCGTGATCGACATGGGCGATAATTGCAATATTACGAATATCATCTCTTGTTGTAATCATATTTTACCTTCTTTTTTATGAACTTAATTGTTTATCGACAATTTTTACTGAGAAATAAAATGCGTTGCATTATATAGAAAGAACGCGTAAACATCAGCATGTCACATTATAGCACACATGCGCAGTTTGGCAAGGTTTTTTCAAGGTTTTAAGAGTTTTGCATATTTTTTCAATTCCCTTATCGACATGCTTTGATGATTTCTAACAACACTAAAATGGTAAAACTGAGTCCTAACAAATATTTCCACAAAAGGAAGGGAGCAAATTCATGGCAGATAAAATGTTTGAAAACAATCAGGTGACTATTATGGGAGAAATTGTATCGGATTTTGTGTTTAGTCACGAAGTGTACGGGGAAGGCTTCTATATGGTAGAAGTATCTGTTAACCGATTATCTAATTTCGTGGATTACATACCGGTTATGGTGTCAGAACGTCTGGTGGATGTCAGTAACAGCCTGCAGGGACAGAATGTGTATGTGACAGGACAATTCCGTTCTTTTAACCGACATGAAGAACACAAGAATCGACTTGTATTGTCTGTGTTTGCAAGAGAATTTGAACTTATTGATGATACACAGGATCAGGAAGAAGCAGCAACAAATGAAATCTTCCTCGACGGTTTCATATGCAAAGAGTCGGTTTACCGCAAGACACCGCTTGGCAGGGAGATTGCGGATCTGCTTGTTGCTGTCAATCGTTCGTACGGAAAGTCTGACTATATTCCATGCATTTGCTGGGGCAGAAATGCGCGTTTTGCGGCAAGCTTTGAAGTTGGTGCACATGTGCAGATCTGGGGCAGAATCCAAAGCAGAGAATATGTCAAAAAGCTGAGTGAGACAGAGGTTGAGCAGCGTGTCGCTTACGAGGTTTCGGTGAGCAAGATTGAATTTATAGAGTAGCCGTTGAGGGTGGACTTGATTATTTGACGGGATTGTGGTATGTTACATAAGATTCTTTGTATCGTGTTTTGAGAGAGTCCGGCGAGGACCGGTTCTTAAGGAGGCAGTTATGAGCAAAGGTGTAATACAGATTTATTATGGAGAGGGCCATGGTAAATCAACCGCCGCAATCGGTAATGCAATTCATGTTGCAAGTGAAGGCAAGAATGTGATCATCATTCAGTTTTTAAAGGGAAAAGACGAGAATGAATTAGCTTTTTTAAATCGTTTGGAGCCGGAGATCAAGGTATTCCGGTTTGCCAAATCCGATGAATGTTTTGACGAATTACCGGAGAATGTAAAGCAGGAAGAAATTATGAATCTGCGCAACGGATTTAATTACGGCAAGAAAGTTGTGACGACGGAAGCATGTGATATGCTGGTGCTGGATGAAGTTCTTGGCATTATGGATGAAAAAGTTATTACGCCGGATGAACTAAAGGAGTTGTTTGCAAACAAGCCGGAGGATATGACGCTTGTGTGCACGGGGCGTGTGTTGGACGACAGCATCCGTGAGTACGCAGATGAGATTTATAATATTGCACCGGAAAAATAGGCATTGACGAATAATGCGTCACATGCTATTATCAAGATTAGAACATATATGGTAGAGGTCGCGTGAGTTAAGAGTATTCTGCAGGATGTGGCAGGCACAGGAGAATGCAGGAGAAAGGGATGAACGCCGAAGAGGACAGACGCTGCAATCTGTTTTCTGGGCATGAGGTTAAGAGCCGCATGACTGTCAACTGTAACTGTGTTACGCGGTTACCTAGTGAGTTGGAGAGCTATCAAATCTATGATATACGATTTTCTTTGTAGATTGACCAGCTCGTTTCGAGCTGGTTTTTTTGCAGTATGTAAGTATTGCAAACCAAGACCTCATTTATGTTAAATAATACGTTCATATAACGAAAGGAGAACAAAGTGGCTATTTTCAAGGGAGCCGGTGTTGCTATCGTAACACCAATGAAGGACAATCAGGATGTTAATTATGACAAATTAGAGGAGATGATAAACGAGCAGATCGCTGCCGGAACAGACGCGATCGTGATCGCCGGAACGACAGGTGAGAGCTCTACTCTTACGATGGAGGAGCATCGTGATGTCATTAAGGCTGCAGTTGAGTTTACCAAGCATCGTATTCCGGTCGTTGCGGGAACCGGTTCAAACTGCACACGTACAGCAATCCAGTTATCACAGGAAGCAGAGGAAGTCGGTGTTGACGGACTGTTGATTGTAACTCCTTACTATAATAAGGCAACCCAGCAGGGACTCATTGGACATTATTCACAGATCGCGGATAATACCAAGTGTCCGATCATCATGTACAATGTACCGGGAAGAACCGGATGCAATCTTCTTCCGGAGACCGTTGCGGAACTGTTTAAGTCGAAGGAGAATATCGTCGGATTAAAGGAAGCAACCGGCAATCTGGCACAGGCTTCCCAGACCATGTATCTGACAGACGGCAAAATCGATATGTATTCCGGAGAGGACGGACTTGTTGTTCCGCTTATGTCGATCGGTGCGATCGGTGTCATTTCAGTATGGAGTAATGTGGCACCGGCAAAGGTTCATCAGATGTGTGACAGCTTCTTTAAGGGTGACATTGAGACTGCAAGACGGATCCAGAGAGAAGGACTCCCGCTTGTTGATGCGTTATTCTCAGAAGTAAATCCAATTCCGGTCAAGAAGGCGTTGAACCTCATGGGTAAGGAAGCCGGACCGCTTCGTTCCCCTCTGTGTGAGATGGGTGAGGCAAACGCTTCCAAGCTTGCAGAAGTAATGAAAGCATACGGAATTCTGTAAAATAGGAGTGACTTTTCAAAAGCCGATGAATGATGTGGAGGGCTTTTGAAAATCAAAGAGGAAAGAAAGGACATAAGATAGAGATGACAAGAGCGATTATGAATGGCTGCAACGGCAAGATGGGACAGTGCATTACAGGTATCTGCGCACAGGACCCGGACATCGAGATCGTAGCAGGAATCGACACATATGACGGGATCAAGAATGATTATCCTGTATTCAAAAGCCTCGCGGAATGTGATGTTGAGGCGGATGTAATTATTGACTTCTCGAATGCGAAGGCTGTGGATGCATTGATTGATCATTGTGTTGAGAAGCAGATTCCGGTTGTGCTTTGTACGACAGGCTTGTCAGAAGAACAGCTCGCTAAAGTGGAGAAGGCATACGAAAAGGTGGCAATCTTAAAATCAGCCAATATGTCTCTCGGAATCAATACACTGATGGAATTATTGAAAAAAGCGGCAGCCGTATTTGCACCGGCAGGCTTTGATATGGAGATCGTAGAGAAACATCACAACCAGAAATTAGATGCTCCGAGCGGTACCGCACTCGCATTGGCAGATTCCATGAATGAGGCGCTTGATGAGGCGTACACTTACAAATATGACAGAAGTCAGGAACGCAAGAAGAGAGATCCGTATGAAATCGGTATTTCATCCGTTCGCGGCGGTAATATCGTCGGTGAACATGAAGTAATCTTCGCCGGACAGGATGAAGTGATCGAATTTAAGCATACGGCATATTCCAAGGCGGTATTTGCAAAAGGCGCTGTGGAAGCAGCCAAATTCTTACATGACAAGGGTGCCGGACACTATGATATGGCAGATGTGATCGCTGCAAAATAAGAAAGCAATTAAGACAGAGATGAAATCCGGAGATGAGGATTTTGTCTCTGTCTTTTGTCGTGTCTGGTTGACAGTATAAGGCAAGGCAATCTATAATGTATGTATCCTTGGCAAAAGAGTACATAGGAGAGACGATGAATCGATTCATATCAAGAGTGCTTGTTAGTACTGTGACGACAGTGATGCTGGCTTCTGCATCAATTGGAACAACAGAAGCGGCAACAATTCCATCTGCGTATCAATATAGTCTGGACGAACTTCAACAGAAGTACCCGGGAACAAGAACACAGGGAAAATATAATACCTGTTGGGCGTTTTCGGCGGTAGGCCTTGCAGAGTTTGATCTGATCCATGATGATAAGATCGCCAATAAGAACATTGATCTCAGTGAGTTGCAGTTATCTTATTATACCTATCATAATGAAGAAGATCCGCTTGGCGGAACCTATGAGGATATGTTGAATACTTACCGGTATCTGGAGATCGGGGGAAACTTAAGTCTGTGTACCAGAGCGTTGTTGCAGTGGCAGGGATTGATTCCGGAGGAAAAACTTCCCTATAATAAAGCAGACTCACTGCAGATACTTGACAAGAGCTACGCATTCAACAAAGATGTAGCCCATTTGCAGAATGTCTATATTTTGAATATACATAAGCAGGCGCAGGCTATTAAAAAGGAAATTATGAAGCATGGTGCTGCCGGTATTTCTTTTCATGCCGGAAACCAGCTCGGCGTATATGATACAAAGGCGGTCTATGGACGAACGGGAGAAACGGTTGCAACATATTATTGTCCGGTTTCCGATTCGGCGGATCATGCGGTCAATATTGTCGGATGGGATGATGATTTCCCGGCAGAGAATTTTAAGACACGTCCGGCAGGCAACGGTGCCTGGCTTGTGCGTAACAGCTGGTCGGATCAGACGGGGAATGATATCAAAAGTTATTTCTGGCTGTCTTATTATGACAAGGGAATCGAAGATGATGCGTGGATCCTGGATTTTGAACCGGCGGACAATTATGATTTCAATTACCAGTATGATGGATGCTCGGTAGTTTCCAAATCGTGGACTACACCGGTATCAGCTAACGTGTTTCAGACCAGGGGGGCGGCAAACGAGCAGCTGAGAGCGGTCTCGATCGCATTGAATGAAGATGAGAATGTCCCGTATACAATTAAAATCTATACGAATATTGCCAAACGTTCCAATCCGCGCAGCGGAATTTTAGCGGCAACCGTAAAAGGTAAGACGACATATGAAGGAAATTACACGATCCCGCTGAAAAAGGCGGTATCGCTTCCTAAGGGGACTTATTATTCCGTTGTCGTAGAGCTTGGACGGTCGGATGCGGGAATTGATATTGAGCGATCTACTGCAAATTCGCATTTCGCATCGAGTGCATACATTGATTATAATCAGAGTTTTGTATACAAAAACGGAGTATGGGTTGACCTCGCAGACGCCGGGGCCATCTATCAGACAGGCAATCTTTGCATTAAGGCATTCACAGACAAGTCCGGGACAAGCATCGGCAAGGTCGGGACGGTAAAGAATGGCCGCACTACTAAGAATTCTGCAAAGCTGAACTGGGCGGAAGTATCCGGTGCGAAAGGCTACGAAGTGTATCGTGCAACCAGCAAGAAAGGGACTTATAAAAAGATTGCGACCACAGCAAACACGTTTTATCAGGATACCACACTTGCTTCGAAACATACCTATCTGTCTCTTATACACATCTCCGAGCCCACGCGACGCGTAGTAATCTCGTATGC
>URQG01000086.1 GCA_900549895.1 uncultured Lachnobacterium sp. | reverse complement strand
GTAAGATCGTCGGCAGCGTCAGATGTGTATAAGAGACAGCTATGTAAGCAGGTTTCCCATGCTCCGTAATGTAAAAAACAACGTGGATGTATTGTGCAATAATGCGGATGTCGTCGGTGCCAATACCCCGGCAACTCCAAGTCCGATCAATCCTGCATTAAATCCTACAATCGAACGGTAATTTCCATGAATCCGTTTCATCAACGCATCGCTCAACAGCTTCAACACAGCAACCTCGTTCAAATCATCGGCAGCGATCGTCACATCCGCAATCTCTCTGGCGATCTGTGCCCCATCCGAGATTGCAATACCGATATCTGCGGCTGAGAGCGCCGGTGAATCATTGATTCCGTCACCCACCATGATTACTTTGCGTCCGGCCGCTTTCTCGCGCTCCACAAATTCCGCCTTGTCCTCCGGAAGGACTTCCGAGTAATACTCATCCACTCCGACCTTCTGGGCGATCGCACCCGCGATGCGTTCACTGTCTCCGGTCATCATAACGATTTTCTTAATTCCGGCCTGATGTAATGCGCGAACTACCGCTGCCGCCTCCCTGCGAAGAGGATCTTCGATGCAGATAACTGCCGCAAGTTCATTTTCAATTGCAAGATACAGATGCGAATACTGTTCCGGCAATGTCTCAAAAATGCCCTCAGTTCCCGTTGGAAGCGTGCATGCCTCATCTTCAAATACAAAATGATAACTTCCGATGACCGCTTTCTTACCATTGATCATTGTCGAGATACCATGTGCTACCACATACTCAACCTTCGAATGCATCTCCTCGTGATCAAGTCCTCTCTCCCCGGCCGCATCCACGACTGCTTTTGCCATAGAATGAGGGAAATGTTCCTCCATGCAGGCCGCAATGCGAAGCAGTTCATCCGGGCTGTATCCGTTAAACGATATCACCTTCGCAACGGTCGGCTGCGCCTTTGTGAGCGTTCCCGTCTTATCAAATACGATTGTATCCGCTTCCGCCATCGCCTCTAAATAACGTCCGCCTTTGACCGTGATATTATGCTCACTTGCCTCACGGATTGCCGAAAGTACCGCTACCGGCATCGCAAGCTTTAAGGCGCAGGAGAAGTCCACCATCAGAATGGACAGCGCCTTCGTTACATTTCTCGTAAGAAGATACGTTAACGCAGTACCTCCGAGAGAATACAAAACCAGACTGTCCGCAAGATGCTCCGCGCGGCTCTCCAATCCGGATTTTAACTTCTCCGACTCCTCGATCATCTTTACGACTTTATCATAACGGCTGCTGCCGCCGACAGCCCGAACACGGATGGTTAATTCGCCTTCCTCAAGAACGGTTCCCGCATAGACGAAATCATCCAATGCTTTTCTGACCGGATCGGATTCTCCCGTCAGGGATGCCTGATTGACCGTTGCCTCGCCGTCTGTGACCACACCGTCAAACGGAATCGTGTTGCCCATATGAATGACCACTTCATCGCCTGCCATGATTTTCTTGGCATCCACAAGTACCTCTGTGCCATCCTGTTTGTGCCAGACTTTTCCAATGTTCAGTGACATGGTTCGTGCCAGATCCCCGACGGACTTCTTGTGTGTCCACTCCTCCAACAGTTCGCCGATACCAAGCAGGAACATAATGGAACTTGCTGTATCACAATCGCCTCTTAAAATCGAAACACCGATCGCGGTAGCATCGAGAACCGGTACCTCGATTTTTCTTTCGGCAAGCGTCTTGATGCCCTTGCCTATGTAACGCAGCGACTTAAGTGTCGTCCAGCATGCACGCACCGGATACGGAAGCAAAGCCTTGGATGCATAGCGAAGAATGACTTTCTCCACCATTTTCTCCTGATACTCAGCGTTCATCTGACGGTTCGAATTCTCGATCACGCCTTCCGGCACGTCGACCTCTGCATACTGAAACTGCTGCAGCTTACCGATCAGTCTGCTCCGGCTTCCTTTATAAGAGATGACCGCATCGGCCGTACGTTCATACACTTTCGCCCGGGTCACCTGCTCGTCATTCTGCAGAAAATAAAGTAAGGTATCCGCCTGCGCATAGTTCATACGATACTGCACAAGATGGACACGCATACGTCCCTTGATTTCATGCTTGATTACAAACTTCACGCCTATCGCCTCTTATTCTGCGGTCTCTGCTGCGGTCTCTGCGGCCGTTTCTGCTGCCTCTGCATCCTCAAATGTGGCGGCCTCTGCCTGCGCAGCGCGCTCCTCATTGATTTCCTTTGCGCCCTCATAAATGTCACCGGCATTCTCCTGAACGGTGCTTACGGTCTTCATGACACACTCTTTTGCCCGAAGCACGGCTGCTGTGCAGCTTGTATATACTTTCTTGGCATCCTTGCTGGATAATACTTTGATTCCGGCTGTACCGAACAATACGCCTCCTGCGAAGATTCCTGTCTTTTTCCAATCAATTTTCTTAAAACACTTTACCATTTGCTGCCTCCTGTCTACACATATTTTCATGTGCATTTCTTTTTGTTTAAGAAGCATTATAATCCCTAAAATTGGCAATTTAAAGTGCTTTTCCCTTATTGAGAAATTTACTCAAAAGAGCTATTTTTACCAAACTTCTGCTCGTTTTGACTCACGAAAATAAGTCATCATTTCATGTGTCAGGCTAAGCCCCTCCTCATCGTCCGGTATATCGTGATAATCGACCCACTCCGCGAGGCAGAGTTCATCCTCTTCAAGCCGGATCGGTGCCTCCTTTGCCAGATCACAGAAAAAGCCCATCAGAAGGTTCTGGTCAAATCCCCATGGCTGACTCTTATAATAACGGATGTTTTTGACCTCAAGACCTACCTCTTCCATCACTTCGCGCCGTACCGTCTCCTCTGCCGTCTCCCCGATCTCTGTAAATCCTGCGATCAGTGCATATCGTTTATATTCCCGATCCGCGTATTTCGTCATCATGATCCGGTCTCCGTCCACAAGTCCGATGATGACGGCAGGTGCGATCTTTGGGAACACCAGATTGCCACAGGACGGACACCGCAGCATACGTTCCTTCGTATCATGCACCAACTCGTGCGCGCAGCGTCCGCAAAAACGGTTATCCCGATACCATCCATACAGATGCCACCCTGTCGTTGCCGCATACACCTTCTCCTTCGGATGCATTCTTCTTACAGAAAAAAGCGTGTGAAAGGCAAATCCGCCAAGTTGTGTATCTTTTGGAATATCGATCAGGAAATAATCCTCTCCCCCCATCTCAAACAGATAAATACAAGAAGGCATAGGAAGACCGCTTTCTTTATAAAAAGCATTTAACTGCTCATAAGTGATAAATCGAATCCCTGCCTTCTCATCCGTATTGTCCAAAAATATCATCCGGCTGCCGTATGCAAGCATCCTGCTTTCCGCCTTTGGCTTCTTATATTGAAATTCATTGTGCAGATGAATCGGTGCAATGTCCTGTATCATAAATCTCTCCCGCTTTCTTACTATAAAATCTGTTTTCATCAAATTGATCTTAACGAACGTTCTCATTGTAATGACTGCGACGGAATTCGTCAAATTTTTTGCTTGACGCAAGTCCGAAATCGGACTATACTACATTGAGTACGAAATCGGACTTGAAAATTTGTCCGGCAAAATGATGAACTCATTATACGGAGGTTTTATGTTACAGAAAGAGATTGATAAGCCATACATCAGCGCTCCTTTGCAGGAGTTTAACCGCATATATAAGAAATCCAATGAAATCTATCACAATATTGCTCTTCGGCTTGGTTTATCCAACAGTGCGTTTGATATTCTCTATTCCATCTGTGAGTTAGGTGACGGCTGTCTGCAGAAAGATATCTGCGCCGCAACCTTTATTCCCAAGCAGACCGTCAACTCTTCCATTCGCCAGATGGAGACGGCCGGATACCTGACCTTATCCTCCGGCAAGGGGCGCAGCATGCATATCAACCTTACCGCTGCAGGACAATCCTTATTGGAAAATACGATCTACCCGGTCATGCAGATGGAAAGCGAAGCCTTCCAATGCATGAGTGATAAAGAATGCCGGCAGATGCTTGCATTGTATCGAAAATATACACTCGCGCTCAGCGAAGCAACTCATAACTTAACAAAACCATCCGGATTATCGATAGAAAGAAAGGCATTGTAATTATGAAGATCCAGTTATCCGAACATTTTACGTTTAAAAAATTAATACAGTTTGTACTGCCCTCCATCATCATGATGATCTTTACTTCGATCTACAGTGTCGTGGACGGACTGTTCGTATCCAACTATGCCGGAAAGACGGCACTTGCAGCGATCAATCTGATCCTGCCGCTTCTGATGGGGCTCTCTGCGCTTGGATTCATGATCGGTACCGGCGGCAGCGCGATCGTTGCCAAGACACTCGGAGAAGGCAAGAAAAAGGAAGCCAACGAATATTTTTCCATGCTCGTTTACATCACACTCGGCGGCGGTATTCTTCTGGCGATCCTCGGTGCGCTCATCGTGCCTTTTATCGCAACCGCACTCGGTGCAACCGGAGAGCTGCACCGTGACTGTGTGATCTATGCGCGTATCACTTTTATCTCAATGCCGGCTTTCATGCTGCAGAATGTCGTCCAGAGTTTCTTCGTTGCTGCGGAAAAACCGAAGCTTGGGCTCGGCGTCATCGTTACCGCCGGACTGACCAACATGGTACTCGACTACCTTTTTGTCGGCGTGCTCGGCTACGGACTCATCGGTGCGGCGGTCGCAACCGTATGCGGAGAAATGATCGGTGGATTTTTCCCGATCCTTTATTTCGGACGGAAAAACTCTAGTCTGCTGCGCCTCGGCAAAACGCATTTTAACGGAGCAATCCTCTGCAAAACCTGTACCAACGGTTCTTCCGAGCTGATGACAAACCTCTCAAGTTCGATTGTGAATTCGCTGTATAATATCCAGCTTATGAAACTTGCCGGACAGGACGGTGTCGCCGCTTACGGAACGATCATGTATGTCAACTTCATCTTTTTGGCCATCTTTTTCGGTTACTCCATCGGCAGTGCGCCGATCGTCAGCTACCATTACGGAGCCGGCAATCACGCCGAACTGAAAAACCTGTTTCAAAAAAGCCTGACGCTGATCAGTACCTGGGGCATCAGTCTCGTATTGCTCGCCCAGCTTCTGGCACACCCGCTGTCCATGCTTTTTGTCGGATACGATGCGGCGCTTCTTACCATGACGGAACACGGATTCCGCATCTACGGTCTGGTGTATCTGATCTCCGGATTTAATATCTTCGGTTCATCGTTCTTTACGGCGCTGAACAACGGTGGTGTCTCCGCAGCGATCTCCTTCCTGCGTACCCTGCTGTTTCAGATTGCTGCAGTAACGCTGCTCCCGATACTGTTCGGCATCAACGGAATCTGGATTTCCATCTCCGTTGCGGAGCTTTTGACGCTGTGCGTGACGGTGACCTTCTTTCTTACCCAGAAAAAAAAGTACCACTATGCATAATCCGTCCAAAATTTTATTCACTCCATAATCATTTTTTACAAGCAACCGGAAATCTTTCCTATCAAAAGACTTCCGGTTGACTTTCTCCCTGTCCCATTTTAAACTGAAATTATCAATACATTTAGGTAAAAGGGGTTTCGTATGCAACAAATAAAAAGTTTCTTTATCATAACCATCAGCACCATCATTATGGCAATCGGTGTATATTTCTTTAAGTTTCCGAACAACTTCTGTTTCGGCGGTGTGACCGGTGCCGCGGTCGTCTTTGCGAAGATTCTTCCGATCAGTGCCAGTTCCTTTTCGTTTGTTGTCAATATGGCACTCCTCGTAGTCGGATTCGCCTTTCTCGGCAAATCATTCGCCCTGCGCACAACCTACGCGACCATACTGCTCTCCGGACTTCTTGTTGTCTTTGAACACGCCTTTCCGCTTAAGCAGCCGCTGTCAAATGAACCGATGCTTGAGCTGATCTTTGCGATCGCGCTCCCGGCTATCGCTTCGGCACTCCTCTTCTATGAGGGATCTTCCAGCGGCGGAACAGACGTGATTGCTATGATCGTAAAGAAATACGCGCATGTGGATGATATCGGTATCGCACTATTTGTCACGGATTTGATTATGATTATCATCGCCTGTTTCGTCTTCGATATCAAGACCGCACTCTACTCTTTCGTCGGACTGACGGTAAAATCGTTTTTGATCGATGCGATCATCGAAAATATCATGCTGCGCAAATCTATCATGATCACCTGCGACGACAAAGATGCAATCTGCCATTTTATCACAGGCGAACTTCAAAAAGGCGCTACCATTGTCGAAGCAACAGGCGCCTATACCAACGAAAAACGATATTTGATTTTTACAACACTCACACGTAAACAGGCTGCAGTGCTTCGCTCTTTTATTCATCAGAACAAGCTGCATGCTTTTATTTCTATGTCAAGCACAAGCGAAGTATTCGGCAAAGGATTTACCTCCATCTGATACTACGATTGAACGCCCGGCTTCTGCAGCCGGGCGCTCTCTAGGATTTCTTTCTCATATTTTCAATGAATGCATATACATCCGGATTCTTTTCCTTCAAATGTTCGTCGAGCATATATCTGCGCTCCAGAAAACGCTCCGCAAGCTCCGGATGCTCCCTTGCAATACGTTCATGCACTTCCTTACGATGGGCCTCAATATGTGCCGCAAGCGCATGCTCATCTTTTCCTGAAATATGTACGATCTCCTTTAAATGTTCCTCAAGATGTTCGAGCCACTCGTCCTCATCGAGTTCCTCCATATGCGACCAGCGTCCGTGCAGCAGCTCCTCAATATCTCCGTTCTCTTTCAGCTGCTTGATCTGCAGACGGATCTGTTTTTCAATCTGCTCCTCCGACTCACTTCCGAATGCCCACACAAGTTCCTGTACACGATTGTCCGCTCGTTTTCTGGATGCACTTCTCGCCTCGTTATCCACACCTTCAAGCGGATATGGTCTGTGAATCCCCATATCCTTTAGCGCAATGTGCATCGTTCTCCGCACGCATCCTTCCTCGATCAGATACCCAAGTCCAAGTTTTCGAAGCTGCTCATTGACCGCCGCAATGTGTTCGGTCATATAGAATTTAATTCCACGCTCCTTTAAGGAACGGTACAAAAGCTCCAGGCGATCCGCTGCCGTAATATCAATACTTCCGATTCCGCTCGCATCAAGAATCACCGCCTTTGTATCTTCCCTGATATGATTTTCAATATCGCTTTGCAATACCCCGATATTGGCAAAAAACAGATTGCTGCTGAAGCGGTAGATGACAACCGATTCCAGCGCATAGATCTGGCTGCTCTCCTTCAAATCCCGGAAATGACTGTGTCCCGGCTGGATGCCAAGGAAACACCGCGCCGGTTTTGCAGTCCTTATGATCATTTCAGAGAAAGAGAGAAGGATACCGATCAATACACCATTGATCGTGCCAAGCATCAGCACGCCGACAAATGCTCCGACAAAGATGAAAA
>URQG01000085.1 GCA_900549895.1 uncultured Lachnobacterium sp. | reverse complement strand
GATGTGTATAAGAGACAGGCACAGAAGCTGGCTGCTCTTGGAATCAATACGATTGGTCTTCCGGGAACGATTGACTTGGATATTGCATGTACGGATTATACAATCGGTTTTGATACAGCTGTAAATACAGCAATGGAAGCAATTGACAAGGTTCGTGATACATCAACTTCTCATGAGAGATGTTCGATCATTGAGGTTATGGGACGTGGCGCAGGTCATATTGCATTATGGTGTGGTCTGGCAAACGGAGCGGAGGAGATTCTTCTTCCGGAGAAATATGATTATGATGAGCAGCGTCTGATCGATCAGGTTGTAAATGCACGTAAGAACGGCAAGCAGCATTACATCATCATTAATGCAGAGGGAATCGGACATTCCCAGAGCATGGCAAAGAGAATCGAGGAAGCAACCGGAATCGAGACACGTGCTACCATTCTTGGTCATATGCAGCGTGGTGGAAGCCCGACATGTAAGGATCGTGTATATGCTACAACAATGGGTGCTATGGCTGTTGACCTTCTCTGCGAAGGTAAGACAAACCGTGTAATTGCACACAAGAACGGTGAGTTCGTTGATTTTGATATTGATGAGGCTCTTGCAATGCATAAGAGTATTGATGAGTATATGTATCAGATTTCGAAAACTCTGGTATAATTTTAGAAAATTAAGAGGGCAGTCGGATTTCCGGCTGCCTTTTTTACTGAATAGGAATGAGAAAAGACATGATAACAAGCACTTCCAATCAACAGATAAAAAAATTATCTTTGCTGATGAAAAAAGCAAAAGAGCGCAAGGAACAGGGTCTGTTCGTGGTCGAGGGCGTGAAGATGTTTGGCGAAGCACCGAGAGAATGGCTGGCAGGGGTCTATGTGTCGGAGCAGTTCGTATCGAATGAGGAACATCGCAAGCTTCTTTCGGATGTCCCGTATGAAATAGTAGCGGATTCGGTGTTCCGTGCGGTATCCGATACCCAGACACCCCAAGGAATACTTGCGGTTGTGCGTATGCCGAAATACACTATGGATGATATGCTCAGAGGAGACCAGACACATCTTTTGATACTGGAGAGTGTGCAGGATCCCGGCAACTTAGGGACTATGGTGCGTACGGGAGAAGGCGCCGGAATCACGGGTGTGGTCATGAACCGGACGACCGTGGATCTGTTCAATCCGAAGACCATCCGATCGACGATGGGAAGCATTTACCGTGTGCCGTTTGTTGTTGCGGATGATCTGGAACAAACACTGCAGATGCTTAAAAAGAGAGGCGTGAGATTATATGCTGCGCATTTAAAGGGGCAAAAGCAGTATGACGCATTTGATTATACTGGGGCAACGGGCTTCCTGATCGGAAATGAAGGAAACGGACTGAGCGACGAGATTGCAAATGCTGCAGATTCTTATATTCGGATTCCGATGGAAGGTCAGGTTGAATCATTGAATGCCGCAATCTCTGCGTCCCTTTTGATGTATGAATGCAATCGCCAGAGGAGGAACGTTTTATGAAAATCTGGTTTAAATTGTGGAAGGATACAAGACTGACCGCTTCCGAAACGGTAGAGATTGACGATCATGATACACGAACACACAAGATTTTCCGTGCTCTCGAGGAGGCATGTGTCCGGTTTGATCTCGGAAAGCCGATCTGGCTTGATTCCAATGTGGCAGAATTTAAAAGACATTCGAAGACACGCTTTACGAAAGATAATTTTGTCGAAGAAATCGAGTTTGATTATATGGAAATACAGATTCTTGAGGAAGACTGACAGGAACCTTAAGAATTTCTAAAATATGGCTATAATCTCGTCCGTAAACGTCTAAAGTATGGTACAATGAGAGAAATCAAAGATTTTCCGAGCGGGGCACGGTAAGCTGGAGGCTTCGTGTTGCAAAATTTAAGAGAGATAGGAGAAATATATGGCATCATCTCAGATTTTAAAGGAAGATGTAGACAGCTGGGAAACACTCATGTTTTTGTATAATTCAGCATTGAAGGAAGTGGGTACCAAGCTTGATATCTTAAATGATGAATTTGTGCATATACACAAATATAATCCGATTGAATACATTAAAAAACGTATCAAGACACCGGAGAGCATTGTTAAGAAACTTAAGCGCGACGGTTATGAAGTATCGGTTGAGAATATGGTCAACTATATCAATGATATTGCGGGAATCCGTATTGTTTGTTCTTTTACATCCGACATCTATCGGCTGGCAGAGATGATCGGCAAGCAGAATGATCTTACGGTTGTATCGATCAAAGATTATATCAAGCACCCAAAGGCGAGCGGATACAAGAGCTTTCATATGCATGTAACCATTCCGATTTTCCTGTCGGACCGTGTGGTGGATACAAAAGTAGAAATCCAGATCCGCACGATTGCGATGGATTTCTGGGCAAGTCTGGAACATAAGATCTATTACAAATTCGAGGGGCATGCTCCGGAGTATATCAGCCGGGATCTGCGTGCATGTGCGGAAATCGTTTCGGATCTTGATGCGAAGATGCTCCAGCTGAATGAAGCGATACTTGAGGAGAAAGCAAAGCAGGAAGAAGAGAATAAGAAATAGGAGAGTATAACAATGAAAAATCCGGTTTTGGTAATTATGGCAGCAGGTATGGGAAGCCGTTACGGCGGAATGAAACAGATGGATCCGATTGATGAGGAGGGGCATCTGATCATTGATTTTTCCCTTTATGATGCTGTGAAAGCAGGTTTCAAAGAAGTTATTTTTATTATCAAAAAGGAAAATGAAGCAGATTTCCGTGAACGTATCGGGGATCGTATCTCAGATAAAATCAAAGTGACTTATGTTTACCAGGAGATGAAGCTTCCGGACGGATTTGCTGTCCCGGCAGGCCGCACGAAACCATTTGGTACAGGACATGCAATCCTTAGCTGTATCGATGCGCTGGATGCGCCGTTTGCCGTTATTAATGCGGATGATTACTACGGAAGTCATGCGTTTAAGGTTATGTATGATTATCTGGTACATCATGATGACGGAGAAAAGTATCATTATGCAATGGTAGGATACATACTGGAAAATACACTTACTGACAATGGATTTGTATCCCGTGGCGTATGTCGTAAAGATGAAGAAGGACATTTGATCGAGATTACGGAGCGCACTCACATTGAAAAGCGTGATGATGGCGCGGCATACACGGAAGATGATGGAGCTACCTGGCATAAGCTTCCGGCCGGAAGTACGGTATCCATGAATATGTGGGGATTTCAGAAGAGCATGTTACAGGAACTTAAGAATCGGTTCCCGAAGTTTTTGGAGCGGGAGCTGGATCGGAATCCGCTTAAATGCGAGTTCTTCCTTCCAAGCGTGGTTGGAGAACTTCTGGAGGAAGAAAAAGTGGTTGTTGATGTGCTGATGTCTACGGATCGCTGGTATGGAGTGACCTATCAGGAGGATAAGCAGACGGTGGTCAATGCAATCCGTACAATGAAAGAACAGGGTATCTACCCGCAGCACTTGTGGAATTAGTCACAAGGCTGCCGGCGGTTCAGTTTATGAAATAACGCTTCGGGAATTGCAAACCCGAAGATGATGCCAAATACGATGGCAAGCGCAATCTCAAAAGTCTCAAGGCCTTTGGAGGTAAATCGCGCATTGTCACCGGTAATCAGATAATAGGCAGTGTAATAGATTCCTGCCCCCGGTACGAGCGGGAAGATACCGCACAGTAAGTATACCGTTGCCGGGGTGCGTCGGATGACGGCTGTTGTTCGTGAGAAGACGGTCAGAATGAATGTCGCAACAAGCGAAGCCAGTACGGGATTGAGATCCTGATGTACGATACCGTAATATACAATCCAGCCTAAAGCTCCGGACAGACCGGAGAATAACAATTCTTTTTTCGGAACACAGAAAAGAAAAGCGAATGAAAATGTTGCTCCGAAAGCCATAATAAATTCCAGAATATAATTCATAGCGCTAATCCTCCTCCAAGATAACGGAATAATACAATCGGAAGACAGATGCCCACTGCGATACACAATGCAGTAAGAAGTGCATCGATCAGGTGGATCGTGCCGGACAGGTAATCACTGTTGTAGAAGTCGCGGATCGAGGTCGTAAAGACGATTCCGGGGACGAGCGGCATAATATCTCCGATGATAATTTTGTCATGATGAACAGGAAGTCCGGATGCGAAGGCAAGAATACTTAATACTGCAACAACCAGACTGGCGTAAACATTTGTCAGAAAACGCGATACATGGTGCTTTCCACAGGCGAACAGGAAGAATTGTTCGACGATGCCGATGCATGTCGCAAAAATCATATCAATAGCGGTGCCGCCGTACAGATAACAAAAGCAGCCGCATGCAACTGCACAGCCGGCAACGAGGACCGGCTTTGGATAAGGCGGAATATGTTTGCATTCCGTCAGACGGACAGTTGCCTCGGCAATCGAACATTTATGATCACAGATATCGCGGACAAGCTGATTTAAAGCTGCAACTTTGCTGAGATTGACCGAGGAGATCGGAACATGCCGTATCATGCTGCATGCGTCTTCCTGATCTTCGTTGGCACTGGCAAAGATACCGTTCGAGAGAACATACACATCAAAATTATCCACTTCACAGGATTCTAATATATGGATCAGACTGTCTTCTACGCGATAGATCTCGGCGCCGCTGCGCAGCATCGTGTCCCCGATCTCCACAGCGAGTGTGAGTATTTCTTTGGTATGAGCCATAGTTTGGTCTCCTTCATTTCTATTCCATACTGTCATACAATACATATTTAATTTATGCCCAGTCTGACGGTGTGTCAATCATTTTTCAAAGAGTTCATAAATCATTCGCTGTTTGACGGAAATCCCTCGTAAAAGATAGGTTATGTTTGTATAGTCATACCCAAAAACGGGTACACTACGTTGGAAAAAGGAGGCAGATATGGAACAGAAAGTAAAACGAACAACGGAGAAAAGCTGGAGCAGACGTTATCGTTTCTGGTTGGTGATACTGCTTTTGCTCGTGCTTGTGTTCACGGGCTGGTACTGTATTGATTCGTATCAAAAGACATCAACGCCGAAGGAGGGAACGCTGGTGGACAGCGTAAGAATGTATGAAAGAAAAGCGTGAAGCCGTATATGTGAAAGCGGATCGCAACAGTGTCTGCCACGATCCGCAGATTAAAATCATGGATGTCATGTCCGTGGAGTGCACGGATCCTGCAATCTGTGCCGGAATTAAAAACAAGACACTTTATCACTTTGCGCCAAATGAAAGTTCGAAAAAGAAGCGGATTGAAGTATTTTCCATACTGAATGTGATACAACTCATTCTTGAGGAGTATCCGGAGGTTGAGGTGGTCAGTTATGGGGAACAGGACTTTGTCGTGGAATACGTTGCCGCACCGATGGGAAGCAAGGCGATGGAAATTTTGAAGCTGGTCGTGTTGTGTATTGTCATCTTTCTTGGCTCGGCATTTACCATTATGGCGTTTAACAATGACGTGTCGGTCGGGGAGGTGTTTGACCGCTTTTACAAACAGATTATGGGAGTAGACAAACCAACGGTTTCGGAGATAGAGATATTCTATTGCCTTGGTCTGGCTGTGGGCATCCTGGTCTTCTTTAATCATGTCGGAAAGAAAACGATTACATCCGATCCGACACCGATCCAGGTAGAGATGCGGAAGTATGAGAAAGATATCGATACTACTTTTATCGAGAATGCGGGACGGAAAGGACACGAACACGATGTTAATTAGACATATCTTTATGGCCTTCGTAATGTTTGCATGTGGTATCGCAGTGTCGGCGGGAACCTTTGCTTTCATTCTGGTGATCGGGGTAGTACCCCGCATGATCCGAAAAATGAATCTGGCAGACAGGGTCATGTGTCTGGAGAATATGATCGTGCTTGGAGTACTCACGGGGGCAGTATTTTCGGTCATTGAGTGGGAGGCGCGATTTCCGGTCGCATGGATAGGACATTTGCTGCTTGGCATATATGGTTTTATTGCCGGAATGTTTGTCGGCTGTATTGCGGTCGCATTGGCGGAAATCCTCAATACGTTCCCGATCCTGTTTCGGCGATTGTATATGAACAGGGGCTTAAGCTACGTGATGATCGCCATGGCACTCGGCAAGACGGCAGGGTCGCTTTACTACTTTTTCTTTGGATATGGATTGCCAAAGTACTGGTAAACAGCATGCTTTTTGTGATACACTAAGAAAGCGGACGATACGGTAACCGTGTCGGAATCGTGCAAGAACGGATACCGGGAAAAGAGAGTGTGTTATGACAACAAGTATTGCAAGACAGAGCATTATTTTAAAGTGTACGATGCAGAAATCAGTCCTTTTGGGCAACTATGAATTCTATTATGCGGGTGGTTTGTTCAAAAAGTTATTCGGGCTTGAAACAAGCGAAGATATGAAGCCGCTTGAACTGTCGGAGTATCTATTGGGGCAGCTTGAGAATCTGACACCGAAGGATGAGAAGGAAGAATATCTTATCAGGATCGTGTCTGCTTATGAGCCGCTTGAGACTTATGACGACCAGATGAAAGAACTTTTCCGGTGGGGTGCGGCGGAACCGGATCTGTGGAGAGTCACGACGAGCTATCACCCGTAAAGGGTGTGAATGGAACCTTATTTTAAGGTTCCGTTTTTTTATGATACATTATTCGGAGATCTCGACGATGGGACAGGAACATTCTTTTTTGATCAGGTCGATGATCTGATCCTTGAGTTCCTGCACCGGATATGTGCCGGATGCCATAACGATGCCACTGAAATCTTCAAAATCAAGGTATATTTATGGAAAACGTGGCTCATACTATGCACAAAAAGAAACAAAAACAGACAGATGGAAAGGAGCTTGATCGGATGGGAAAAAAGGGAACCGGTGAAGTCATGACACAACAGCAGAAGCAGAGAAATGATGCGTATAATGCGTACGTGGAACAGGTGACACCGACGCATAATCTGTGGGCAAATATGGGAAAGGCGTTTGTGCTTGGAGGGGCAATCTGTCTTCTCGGACAGGTTATCACCGCGATAGCGATGCATGTTTTTGCACTGGACCAGGAGAGTGCTTCCATGTGGTGCAGTCTGCTCCTTGTATTGCTCAGTGTGATACTGACAAGCTGTAATGTATATGGACTGCTTGCAAACTGGGGCGGTGCGGGGGCACTTGTCCCGATTACGGGGTTTGCAAACGGAGTGTGTGCATCGGCAGTCGAGTTTCAGAAAGAGGGGCAGGTATTCGGAATCGGATGTCAGATTTTTAAGATTGCGGGACCTGTTATCTTATATGGCATTTTTTCGAGCTGGGTGCTGGGGGTAATCTATTGGATCATACAATTATTTTAGCCAATGAAATTGGCAAAAGCCAAACAAATGTGGACAAGGATTGACAGGTGAAGTATAATAAATAATAACACTGTCTCTTATACACATCTCCGAGCCCACGAGACGCGTAGTAATCTCGTA
>URQG01000084.1 GCA_900549895.1 uncultured Lachnobacterium sp. | reverse complement strand
GGTCAGCCCAGCCGGAGCACGCCGCCACAGGAGTTTCGCAATCGCCTAAGACAGCAAAAAATTATAAAAGGATAAAGAAACTATGATTAAAGCAGTAATTTTTGACATGGACGGAACTCTGATCGATACAGAGAAATACTATAAAGTGGCGTGGCGCTATGCGCTGGAACATTTCGGTTATCATCCGACGGATGCGCAGATTTTGAACTTTCGTTCCCTTGGCCGACCGTTTTCTTCGGCTTATCTTAAAAGTGAGTTTGGGGGAGAACTGGAATATCAGAAGTTGCGTGAAGTGAGACAAAAGAAATTTAACGAGCTGGTGGAACAAGAGGGAATTCAGTTAAAGCCGGGGGCAAAGGAAATTCTGAAATTTTTGCGAGAGCGGGGAATCGTGACAGCAGTTGCCACAAGCACAAATATTCAGCGGGCAGATGCGTATTTGAAACAGATTGGATTGTATGATCTGCTGGATCGGGTTATTTCGGCATCCATGGTAGAAATAGGCAAACCGGGACCGGAGATATATTTACATACTTGCAAGGAACTGGGGCTGGATCCTGCAAATTGTATGGCGGTGGAAGATTCGCCAAACGGAATACATAGTGCATACGATGCCGGATGCAAGGTTGTAATGGTGCCGGATCAGACGCCTGCGGATGAAGAAATGAGAAAAATCCTATATGGTTATGAGGATTCTCTTTTTGGCTTAAAAAAATATTTTGCAAGTTTTTAAAATAGTTCTTGCATTTTGCTTTGCGGTATGATAAAACAGAAACAAATAAAAAACAAATGCGTTGAAGGAGACTCCAATCATTGGGCGTCGACAGGAATACAGCGTCACCGACTGAGAGCGCTGTTTGAAAGAGATGATTGTGGGAACACTACCGGAGCAGGCGGGTTGAACAGATTCATAGAGGATCAAAAGTAGGTTCGTTCGTTCGCGCACGTTACGCGCAAGAGAGGGAAGATAAGTTATAACTTATTTTTCAATGCGGGTGGTACCGCGGGATTATTAGAATTTCGCCCCGGAGCAGTTAAATGCTCCGGGGTATTTTTGTTTGGTCAATTTCAGAATGTCATTTTCACGCACGCAAGAGCATGATGGATAATTTCGGGGAAGTAAGAGACTTCCGGAAAGTATGGAACATCCGATGATTTTGGAGTGAAAGACAGAAAGCTGAAGTAACGGACAAAGTATTCATATCCCGTCCCGCACCAACAATCCCCATTATTGGGAAGAGAAGGAGCGTACAACAATGGAATATCTTACAGGAGTAACCAAGAAAGAAGCACTGGAAATCAGCGAGATCCTTGCAGGAGATTATGAGGGCAAGACGATCAAGGTTCGTGGCGCGATCCATACGATCAGAGATATGGGCGAGGTTGCGTTCATCGTCCTCAGAAAGCGTGAAGGTTTAGTCCAGTGTGTCTATGAAGAAGGCAAATCCCAGTTCGCACTCAGCGATCTCAAGGAAGCCGACACCGTTGAGGTGGAGGGAACCTACAAGAGTGATGAGCGTGCACCGCACGGATTTGAACTTCGTCTCGATCAGGTCAAAGTCTTTTCAGAGCCGGCAGAGGCAATGCCGCTTCAAATATCCAAGTACAAGTTGAATACTTCACTGGAAGCAAAACTGAATAACCGTGCCGTATCGCTGCGTAACATAAGAGAACGTGCTGTGTTCCGCATTCAGGAGGGAATTACAAGAGGGTTCCGTGATTTTTTGTACAGTCAGGGATTTACAGAGATCCATACCCCGAAGCTTGGCGCCAAGAGTGCTGAGGGTGGCGCAAACTTATTTAAGTTAGAGTATTTCCACCGCCCGGCAATCTTACAGCAGAGCCCGCAGTTCTACAAGCAGATGATGGTTGGCGTGTTTGACCGCGTTTTTGAGACCGCACCGGTGTTTCGAGCTGAGAAGCACAACACGAAGCGTCACTTAAACGAGTACACCAGTCTGGATTTTGAGATGGGATACATCGACGGATTCGAGGACATTATGGCGATGGAAACCGGATTTCTGCAGTACACGATGAAATTGCTGGAAACCAGCTACGCGGAGGAACTGAAGATTCTTGGAATCACGCTTCCGAAGGTGGCCAAGATCCCGCGCGTTCGATTTGATGAGGCCAAAAAGCGTGTCGCAGAGAAATACAACAGACAGTTCCGTAATCCGTTCGACTTAGAGCCGGAGGAGGAGTACCTGATCGGACAGTATTTCAAGGAAGAATACGACAGCGATTTCGTGTTCGTTACCCATTATCCGTCCAAGAAGCGTCCGTTCTACGCAATGGATGATCCTGAGGATGAAACCTATACATTAAGCTTTGACCTCTTGTTCCACGGACTTGAGATCACGACCGGAGGACAGCGAATCCATGATTACAACAAGCTGATGGAGAAAATCAACAAGCGTGGTATGGAGACGGAAGGAATGGAAAGTTATCTGTCGGCATTCAAGCACGGCATGCCGCCACACGGAGGTCTTGGAATCGGACTTGAGCGACTGACGATGCAGATCATCGGAGAAGAGAATGTCCGTGAGGCAACACTTTTCCCACGAGATCTCAGCAGACTTGAGCCTTAGGAATGGAAGAAAGCAGATGAAATCACCGGAGAAACAAAAACGTGATGGGAACCGGCTCACAGATATACTAGAAAAGAAATGGAGGAGACATCGTGAATCATATCGGAACGATCGAACTTGCAACGGAACGTCTGACACTGAGACGTTTTATGATAGAAGATGCAGAAAATATGTATTACAATTGGGCCTCGGAGGATGAGGTCACACGTTTCCTGACCTGGCCGACACATAAGTCGGTGGAGGACAGTGAGAGGGTGATTGATCAGTGGATCAAATCTTATGAAGATAAGAAAACTTACCAGTGGGCAATTGAACTCAACGACCTGGAGCAGCCGATCGGAAGCATCAGTGCTGTCAAAGTCGATGATGAGATTGATGCGGTGGAAGTTGGTTACTGCATCGGATCCAAATACTGGAACAAAGGGTATGCAACTGAGGCATTGGCAGAAGTGATTCGATTCTTTATGAACGAAGTTGGCGCGAGCCGCGTGTGCGCAAGACATGATGTGGCAAATCCGAATTCCGGGAAAGTGATGGCAGCCTGCGGCATGGATTACGAAGGAACGCTTCGCCATGCAGACAAAAACAACAGCGGAATCTGTGACGTGGCAATCTACGCCAAGGTCAAGAGTGCGGCAGTGCTTGAGGACGAGGAAGCAGAAGAGGTAACAACCGGCGGTGCAACCGTAACGAAGGTTGTCGGTGAAGACGGCATCGCAAGAAACGTGATCTCCGATGAGACGATGGAGTATGTCGGAATCCTTGCAAAGCTGGAATTAAGTCCGGAAGAATCCGAAGCTGCGAAGAAAGATATGGAAGATATGCTCGATTATATTGATCAGCTGAACGAACTTGACACAGCCGGAATCGAACCGATGTCGCACGTATTCCCGGTCAACAACGTATTTCGTGAGGATGTTGTGATGAACGGAGACGGAAGCGCGGCTGCTCTTAAGAATGCGCCTGTAGTCAAGGACGGCGGATTTAAGGTGCCGAAGACGATAGGATAATGTGTCAACTTTCGAAGAAAGTTGACATGTAGCATCTGCCCTTCGCGTGAGCGAACTTGCATGGGCAGATGTTCCCTAGAAGGAGGATCATAGAATGAGTTTAATGAGTCTGACAGCTGTAGAGCTGGGAAAAAAGATTAAAAATAAAGAAGTTACCGTTGTTGAAGCTACCCGCGCCGCACTTGATGCGATTCGGGCAAAGGAAGAGAAAGTACACAGCTTTGTGACGGTTGATGAGGAGGGTGCCTTAAAACGCGCCGAAGAAGTGCAGAAACGGATCGATGAGGGAAAACTGACCGGACCGCTTGCGGGTGTGCCGGTAGCGATCAAGGATAACATGTGTACCGAGGGACTTCTCACCACATGTTCATCCAAGATCCTGTACAACTTCAAGCCAACTTATACCGCAGAAGCGGTAAAACGCTTAGAGGATGCAGGTGCCGTCATCATCGGTAAGACAAATATGGATGAATTCGCGATGGGAAGTACGACCGAGACTTCCGCATATGGAGAGACCAAAAACCCGTGGAACGAGGCACATGTGCCGGGCGGTTCTTCCGGCGGATCGTGTGCAGCAGTAGCCGCTGAGGAATGCTCCTATGCGTTAGGTTCCGATACCGGCGGATCGATTCGTCAGCCGAGTTCGTTCTGTGGCGTGACCGGAATTAAGCCGACTTACGGAACGGTATCCCGTTATGGACTGATTGCATACGGTTCTTCCCTCGATCAGATCGGACCGATTGCCAAAGATGTGACGGATTGTGCAACGATCCTTGAGGCGATCGCTTCGCATGACACCAAGGATTCCACATCGGTTGCCCGCGATGATCTCAAGTTCACCGAGGCACTTGTGGATGATGTTAAAGGAATGAAGATTGGTATCCCGAAGGATTACATCGGCGAAGGCCTTGATCCGGAAGTCAAGGATGCGATCCTTTCCGCCGCAAAAGCGCTTGAGGCAAAAGGCGCGGTCGTGGAAGAATTCGACCTTGGCCTTGTGAAATATGCAATTCCTGCATATTATGTGATCGCGTGTGCAGAGGCAAGTTCCAATCTGGCACGTTTCGACGGTGTCAAATACGGTTACCGCACCAAAGAATATGACGGCCTTCACAATATGTATAAGAAATCACGTTCGGAGGGCTTCGGACCGGAAGTAAAGCGCAGAATCATGCTTGGTTCCTTTGTCTTAAGTTCCGGATATTATGATGCTTATTATCTGAAAGCGCTCCGCGTAAAGGCACTCATTAAGAAAGCCTTCGATGAGGCTTTTGCAAAATACGATGTCATCTTAGGACCGGCGGCTCCGACCACGGCGCCGAAGCTTGGCGAGAGCTTAAGCAACCCGATCCAAATGTATCTCGGCGATATTTATACGATCTCTGTAAACCTCGCAGGACTTCCGGGCATCTCCCTTCCATGTGGAACGGATTCCAATGGACTGCCGATCGGATTACAGTTGATCGGAGACTGTTTCAAAGAAAAGAATATTATCCGCGCGGCATACAGCTTTGAGCAGACAAAAGGCTACAAGCACAGCCCGCTGTCGGACGAAGCCGGTGAAATCAGTAAAACCGGCGCAGCAAAGTAGGAAGGAGGAGAAGAGATGAGTAAGAATTATGAAACTGTCATTGGACTGGAGGTCCATGTAGAATTAGCCACGAAAACGAAAATCTTCTGCTCCTGCTCAACCGCATTCGGCGGAGCACCGAACAGCCATACCTGCCCGGTTTGTACCGGCCAGCCGGGTTCCCTGCCGGTTTTAAACAAGCAGGTTGTTGAATATGCGGTGGCGGTAGGCCTTGCGACCAACTGCCAGATTACACAGTACAGCAAGTTTGACCGTAAGAATTATTTCTATCCGGATAACCCACAGAATTATCAGATTTCGCAGTTGTACCTTCCAATCTGTCGCAACGGCAGCGTGGAAATCGAGACTGCGTCCGGCAAAAAACAGGTGCGTATTCACGAGATCCACATGGAGGAAGATGCCGGAAAACTGGTGCATGACGAGTGGGAAGATGTCTCTATCGTAGACTTTAACCGTTCCGGTGTGCCGCTGATCGAGATCGTATCCGAGCCGGATATGCGCTCTGCGGAGGAAGTGATCGCTTACCTTGAGAAGCTTCGTCAGACGATCCAGTATCTCGGGGCATCTGATTGCAAGTTAAACGAAGGTTCCATGCGTGCCGATGTCAACATCTCTGTCCGTGAGGTCGGTTCCCCGAAATTCGGAACACGTACCGAGATGAAGAACTTAAACTCATTTAAGGCGATCACCCATGCCATCGAAGGCGAGCGTGAGCGTCAGATCGAACTTCTTGAGATGGGACGAAGCGTTGTGCAGGAAACTCGTCGTTGGGATGATAACAAAGAATCTTCTCATGCAATGCGTTCCAAGGAAGATGCACAGGATTACCGCTATTTCCCGGAGCCTGATCTCGTACCGCTTGTAATCTCCGACGAGTGGATTGCCGAGATTAAGGAACGCCAGCCGGAGCTTCGTGATCAGAAGCTTCTTAGATATAAGAAAGAATACGATATTCCGGACTACGATGCACAGATTATTACCGCATCTAAGCATATGGCGGATATCTTTGAGGCAACAACAAAGATCTGCGGAAAGCCGAAAAAAGTATCCAACTGGTTGATGGTTGAGACGATGCGCCTGTTAAAGGATCGTGAGATGGAGCCGGAAGATATCGGATTTTCCCCGGTCAATCTGGCAAGCCTGATCGAGCTGGTCGACGCTGGTACGATCAACAGCAGCGTCGCAAAGGATGTATTTGAAGTCATCTTTGATAAGGATATCGATCCGAAGCAGTATGTTGAAGAAAAGGGATTGAAGAGCATGAATGATGAGGGTGCGCTTCGCGCGACCATCGAGCAGATCATCGCTGACAATCCGCAGTCTGTAGAGGATTATCACAATGGCAAAGAGAAAGCAATCGGATTCCTTGTCGGACAGACGATGAAGGCGACCAAGGGCAAAGCCAACCCGGGTATGGTCAACAAACTTCTCAAAGAACTTTTATAGACGGTTAAGACCACAAAAGGTTTTACAGATGCAAACGATAGAGGATGAAATATTTAAGGACCATCTCAGTAATGAGATGGTCCTTTTTACAACCATAATTTATTCCATTTGTAAAAGAAAAATGAAAACTTCGCAGTAAACTTGTCATTGCGGGCGGCATCCGTTATACTATTAAATTGAAACGGAAGAGTGAAAAGGAGACGGATAATGTCTGAAGATCAGAATAAAAATACAGTAGACGATACAAATAAGAATAATGAATACGAGGACATCTGCTACATCTGCCGCAGACCGGAGAGTGTTGCGGGCAAGATGATCCATATTCAGCAGGGCATCTGCATCTGTAATGATTGTATGCAGAAGACATTTGATACCATGAACAGCAGTGGATTGAACATGGGCGGACTCAACATGAATGATCTGATGAACATGGGAAAGATGCCAAATATCAGCATGATCAATCTGGCGGATCTGCAGGGAGGTATTCCACAGTCACAGAAGATCAAGAAAAAGAAACCGAAGGAAAAGAAAGAAGAGGCGGTACTTGATATCCATTCGATTCCGGCACCGCACAAGATCAAGGCAAGCCTTGATGAGTACGTGGTCGGACAGGAGCATGCCAAGAAAGTGATGTCGGTTGCAGTATACAACCATTACAAGCGCCTGTCGCAGCCTGACGACGAGTCGGGTGTTGAGATTGAGAAGAGCAACATCATTATGGTGGGCTCTACTGGTACGGGCAAAACTCTGCTCGCACGCACTATAGCCAAGTTGCTAAAGGTGCCTTTCACCATTGTAGACGCAACTGTGTTTACCGAGGCTGGCTATGTGGGCGAGGATGTAGAAAGTATTCTCTCGCGCTTGCTTCAGGT
>URQG01000083.1 GCA_900549895.1 uncultured Lachnobacterium sp. | reverse complement strand
ACGAGATTACTACGCGTCTCGTGGGCTCGGAGATGTGTATAAGAGACAGCTCTAATACTCAACCGGTGTCTGCGCACCCTCTCTGCGGACCACCAGCGCAGCCACGTCACTTCCGGTAAGTTTTGCACTTCTTGCATCCGGCTGCTGACCTCCGATTGCGATGCGGTAAGATCCCGGTCTTACAACGCATTCTCCCTCCTGCGTGATAATCGCAAAGTCACGTGCCTTAAGAGATATGGTCACACGCTTCGTCTCTTTCGGCTGTAATGTAACCGTCTGTATTCCTTTCAACTGATATCCCGGTTCATACGCATCCGCTTCCTCATGCTGAATGTACGCCTGAACACTCTCATGGATCGTGTAGGAACTCTCATTTATGACATCCACACTCACATCGACGGCATCTCTCACACTGCACTGCGCACAGGAAATCTGTGCATTCTCGTAACGGATCGTTCCATAATGCAATCCGTAACCGAACGGATAGAGCACATTCTTGTCCGTATAACGATATGTGCGATCGGACATATCATAATCCGTAAACTCCGGAAGATTTTCCGTTCCCTGATAAAAGGTGACAGGCAGCTTTCCGGATGGTGAAAAATCACCGAAAATTACTTCTGCGACTGCCTTTCCGCCACGGGCTCCCGGATAAAAACTGTCAATGATCGCAGCAACATGCGCATCCGCCCATGAGAGATCGAGTGCACTTCCCGCCGAAATCACGAGCACAACCGGCTTTCCGACAGCCGTAACCGTCTCGAGCAGTTCTTCCTGAAGTCCCGGAAGATTGAGTCCCAGTTTATCCCCACTGGCATATTCATTACCGGCATCGCCTTCCTCGCCTTCGATCGTCGCGTCAAGACCAAGGCACATAACTACAACATCTGCCTGCTCCGCCGCAATGACCGCTTCCTTGAATCGATCCTTCGGCTCTGCCAGAAATTCCACTTTGTCTTTGTACAGATGACAACCTTCTGCATATAATACACGCACATCATCCCCCACATACTGCTGAATTCCCTCCAGTGGAGTAATGTAACGGGAAGAGGTTCCGACATAGTTTCCGACCAGCGCATCTCTTGAATTCGCATTCGGACCGATGACTGCGACGGTCTGTATCTTATTTTTATCCAACGGCAGGAACGCATTCTCGTTTTTCAACAGAACAAGACTTCTTCTTGCCGCTTCAACAGACAACTTCACATGTTCCGGACATTCTACCTTATCATAGGTAATGTCTTCATATGGGGACGGATAATCCTTCATCATACCCAGACGAATACGAACTTCCATCAGACGCTCCACCGCTTCTGTGATCGCCTCCTCTGAAACAAGTCCCTTCTCGTAAGCTTCCTGCAAATGTAAAAAGGCGCTTCCGCAGTTCAGGTCGCAGCCGTTGTTTACTGCCATAGCCGCAGATTCCTCGACACTCTCTGTCACATGATGGTGCTCGTGGAAATCAAGAATCGCCCAGCAGTCCGATACCACATGACCTTCAAAACCAAATTCATCTCTTAAAATATCCTTCAGGAGAGTTTTGCTTCCACACGCCGGCTCTCCGTTCACGCGATTGTAAGCGCCCATGACGGCCTCAACCTTGGCATCCTTGACGCATCGTTTAAACGCATACAGATAAGTGTCATACATATCATGCTTAGACGCTTTTGCATTGAATTCATGGCGGATCGCTTCCGGACCGCTGTGTACCGCAAAATGCTTTGCGCATGCTGCAGATTTCAGATGATCCGGATCCGGTCCCTGTAAGCCTTTGATGTACGCACATCCGAGTTCCGCCGTAAGATACGGATCCTCTCCATACGTCTCATGACCTCTTCCCCATCTCGGATCGCGGAAAATGTTGACATTCGGTGCCCAGAACGTAAGTCCTTTATAGATTCCATGGTCGCCCCTTCTTGAAAACTCATTAAATTTTGCACGTCCTTCCGTCGACACTACATCACCAATCTGTCCGACAAGTTTTGGATCGAATGTCGCCGCAAGTCCGATCGACTGTGGAAATACCGTAGCAACTCCGGCTCTTGCAACACCATGCAAAGCCTCATTCCACCAGTTATATGCCGGAATATTAAGTCGCTCGATCGCCGGTGACTCATAGAGCATCTGGCTCATTTTTTCCTCAACCGTCATCTGCGCAACCAGTTTCTTTGCATATTCTTTTGTCTGTCTACTCATTATGTCATCTCCTCATCTTAAACCATTTCTATCAATCCATCGACTGGCATGTCAGCCATTCGAAATCAGCATAATTTGTACTGTCACTACCGTTGGAAGATGCATATACACCGACTGTGCATCCTACAAAGCCTCCGGCTTCCTCTGTCGTGTAAGCAAGAACATCCAGATTTTCCGCAACGGATACATATCCTTTGCCTTCCGAAATCCAGACACGGGCACACTGATCGCAGCACTGCAGGCGGATCTTTAATTTTCCTTTCTTCTCCAGCCGTGTCGTTGCCAGAGTCTGCTCATCTCCGTGAATACAGCTGGTAACCACAAAACAAACTTCTCCATCCTCGCGCACCACTTCAAACCGGAGATGATTTTCATTATTCTGGTAAAGCACAAGTCCCGCCGTCTCCGACTCATTTTCCGGATAGAATTCCATTCCGGTCTCTGCGACAAAGCGGTAACTCTTCTGTCTTACACCAAGATATGCACAGTTTGCTCTCTCGGAAATCTTTTCTTTGCAAAGGAACATCCGAAGTGCACCCTCACGTTCGGTCAGCGAATAAATTCCGGATGTCCAGTCCTCGATCGCCACCAGCCGCTGATCCAGCTGTTCTCCCCAAAAATGAATGACATCGGAATTCGTAATTTCTTCCGCAAAGCGATGCTCAGGCATATCGATCGTAAATTCGTCCTCCAGATGTCCGACCCCCGGAGCGATCACCGGCCAGCCGTTCTCCCAGATCACCCTGGCAAGGAAAGTCTCACGCCCCATGCTGCTATGCTTTTTGCAAGGTCTTGACGCAAGCATTACAACATACCAGTTTCCCTTGCCGTCATCAACCAGATCTCCGTGTCCCGCATAGATGACCGGATAATCCATACCGAGATTGCGGTGTGTGAAAATCGGATTGCGCGGACAGCCTTCAAACCACTGGAACAGCTTCTTACTGCGTGCCACCGTAATACTGTGTTCCGGACCGGTTCCGCCTTCTGCGTGGAGCAGATAATAATAACCATCGATCTTATAAATATGCGGACCTTCCGGCCAGATACATCCCTTTACCGCACCTTTCCAGATTGCCATGCTCTCACCGACCAGCTTCATGGTCTTAAGATCCAGTTCCTGAATCCAAATCTCCCAGTCCCCGTTATAGCGAACACCCTCCGGATTCGGACGGGTTCCGCAATAATAACATTTGCCGTCATCGTCGAAAAAAAGGCTCGGGTCGATGCCCGGGGCATCGTCGCCGAGATAATACGGCTCGGACCACGGTCCTTCCGGATTCTCCGCTGTGACGATAAAATTGTTGCCGTGCGTCACATTGGTCGTGATCATATAAAACAAACCATCATGATAGCGGATCGTCGGCGCATAAATACCATCTGAGATATCCGCTCCCGCCACAGGGAGCTGCGACGGACGGTCTAAAATATTGCCGATCTGCTCCCAATGTGCGAGATCTCTGCTGTGAAAGATCGGCACTCCCGGTGCATACACAAAACTTGAATTGACGATATAATAATCCTCTCCCTTTCTGCAAATGGAAGGGTCCGGATAAAATCCCATTAAAATCGGATTCTTAACTGTAACCATTTTACTCCTCCTATAACACGTAACCAAATCCTAAAATTGTAAACTTCTTGTCTCTGTCTTCTTCTGCAACTTCAATGCGTACCGTATGGTCAGCGCTTTCATCCTCATTGAACACGATCATCGTGTTGCAGTGCTGCCAGTTGTTAATATGCGGATCCGCCGTCATGCGACGCTCACCGTCCACATCGACATACGCCTTTCCAACGTCCACTTCTCCGGAATCCTTAAAGATCAACACAAGCGCTTTGCAATGGATGCGGATTGTAAAGGCAGCATTCTCCGGCATCGTTGCATCGTACATCCAATTGTACGGAAACTCCGGTGTCAATTCTAACCGGTCATCCATCTCCACACTCTGGAGCTGATCATCCGTTGCACAGAAGCCACCGGCATCGATTTTGGCCTCGTCATAGACATCTTTCTTATCCAGAAGCCGTACATGCTCAAAGCTTTTGCCGATTGCCGGCTTCATCTGCAGCTGCTGTGCAAGCATTCCCTCCTCGGTCAGGCCGCTCTCAAAAGCGTCAAGTCTTGCATGCTCGCTTAAATCACAGCGCTCAAACAGATACTGTAAACAGTCTGCCATAATGGTATGGCCGAGGTTGCTCGGATGGAACATATCGTAAAAGAACTGATTTTTTGTCAGAACCCTTCCCTCGTTCGGTTTCTTTGTAAACTGCTCCACCACGGTATCCTTGATACTGACCATCGGCAGATCATACAGTCTGCCGACCGGACTTAAGCGATCCTGCAGATTCCAGTCATTGGCAAATACGGAAAAAAGCAGAACAACCGCCGGATTCCAATCCAGCTTTAAGATCTTGCGCACAAGGCTTTCGTAGCAATCGCCCTTCGTCTCGTCGCCCTCATCGTTGACCGCAAATTCTACGACTACGATATCCGGCTTCTCGCCGTCTCTCAACACATCTCTGTCAAAGCGGAGCATTCCAAGCTCCGACGGGGTTCCTCCAACGCCCGCTTTCACAAATTTAACGTTATCTCCCATCGCAAATCTGCTTTTGAAAAGCTGATAGGACTTATAGGCATAACACTCGGTATTGATCGGTGTCGCTCCCGCCCCCTGCGTGATCGAACCTCCGATATAGGCAAGCGTTACTTCTTTTCCGGCTCTCGCCTTCTCGATCGCTTTGCGGATACGGTAGGTGTTGCCCAGATTCATGAGAGAACGCTCGATCATCGTGCAGTACCGTTCCGATTTCGTATCCACTGCTTCTTCTTCCACCTCTTCCGGAGCCGTATATCCGTCGTTCAGATAAAACCGAACGCTGGCTTTTCCCATCTTTTCCGGTACGCTCATGATGAACTTGATCTGTCCCGGAATATAATCATCCTCTGTCCAGGTATAATCCGACAGATAAATGCGCCGCTCCATTCCGTCTCCGGTCAGGCTGCATCGCAGATTGGTTCCGCCTCCGTAGAGATCTTTTTTCCCATACATCTGGAAGATGAACTCCATCTCCTCCTTTGGATTGTCGGTCTCAACAGACACCCCGATACTGTGTACAAGCTTTCCGAATCCCTCCACGGTCTCCAATAACCGAAGCATATTCTCATCCGTAATATTTCCGACGATCTGTGCGCTGCTAATCAGCCTTCCGTCACTTTCATAGATAAAGTGGATCGCACTTCCGTCTTCCTGCTTTGCTCCGAAGATTTCCTTGTCCTTCATAATATAAAAATATGGCCGCTTCTTTTCCGGGTCCTTTGGTGCCACCGGTCCGTTCACAATCATTACCTCCCTACTTTCTTTGCTTTCTTTTCTTTATACATTTCTATATCACTCATGCGCATGCATTCTTCAAACGATTCACGCGCCGTAATCTGCGTCATATAATGTCCGATCGAGCAGTCCGCCCGGTAAGGTTTACCACTTTGCGCGTTTGCCTCATCCAGATAATGGCGGATCTGATTCTCCACATCCCTGACAAATCCGGCATTCGCTCCGGTCAGAACAAACACGAACTCATCCCCTCCGGTTCGGGCTGCAATACCGTATTTGCCAATTGCCTTGCGTATTGCTTCCGCAACGGCACAGATTGCCCAATCGCCTTCCTTATGTCCATAAGAATCATTGATCACTTTCAATCCGTCCACATCTACGCTTGCGCAGATCAGATACCGGTTTCCAAGGACCCACTCCGGCCACTTCTTATTGATGTAATCTTCCATGCCGCGGCGGTTATTTAATCCGGTCAGATAATCCGTCACACTTTTTTCCTGATTTTCCTGATTCAGCTGGATCAGGTATTTTGTCGTATAAAAATTATTGATCGTCTGGCTTAAGGTCAGATTCCAGTCATGATAAAATTCGTCCGGTCCGTCCAACGGATTTTCAAACTGTACAATGGCATAGCCGAAATTTTTTTCCCGATTATGCAATACCCGGATATAATATACTTTCCAGCTGTCATCACACACTTCCTCAGGAAGCAGATCTTTCTGCCGGAAACGCTCACCGGATACATTCAATATCTGATCGTCCCTGATGCCCATTCCGAGTTTTGCGTACGAAGTAATATTCCGCTTAAAATGCCGGATATGATCCTTTTCTTCACCGAGCAGCCCGAGATAAAATTCTTTGCACGTTCCGAGAAGATACAGATTCTTGGCTACGATCTGTTTCATCTCCGCATAATCGGTGCATCCATCCATGTCCATCGAAAAATAGGATTGCCGGTTGTGTTTCTCCCGGATCTCAATCAGTTTCTGGTAGATTTCATCACTTCTCTTATCCTCCTGGTCGGTACAATCCTTCGTACTCTCCCGAAACAGAATTTTAGCCGGAACATAGATATTACGTTCCCTCGGCACGCCTTCAAGAAGATCCCTCACAAGATAGATTGCCTCTTTTGCCATTGCCTCATAATCTACAGCGATCGAGGTCAGCTGGGGAAGAACCTCCCTTGACTCAGGAGAATTGTCTACTCCACTGACCATAACATCCTGCGGTACCAAAATTCCGTGTTTTTCAAGCGCGATTGTGAGTGCTCTCGCCATAAAGTCATTCGCACAGACGATCGCCTCCGGACGATGCGTTTCATCGGAAAAGAAAAATTCGTATGCCTGCTCGCCTTTTCCTTTCCACATATCTCCGTAAAAAATTGAATTTTCATAGACCGGAAGTCCGAGTTCCTCCATCGCCAGCCGATAATGCTGTTCTCGGATCTGGCTGTCATAATGCCCCTTGTATCCTGCCATAAAACAGATATTTCTCACCGAATGCGTATTTGCAATATGCTTTACCAGCTCCTCCACCATCGAATTGGCATCCGAGAGTATCCCGTAGAATCCCTCCGTCTCCTCACGAAAACTGATGACCGGACAATTTGCTCTGTCTTTCAGACCTTCGATCAGTTTCATTCGAAAGCTGGGTGTATCGTATGTATCCAGCGCAACAATAATTGCATCAAATTCTTCGATCGGTGCAAAATCAACAACGTTCTTCTCATACAGATCATACATTGTCTCGGTTTCCCGGATTCCAAATGAAGTCAGATAAACAATATTATAATCGCATTGTTTTGCCGTCTCGGTCAGCGATCTGCTGAGCACCTGCTGGAATTCCAGTTCTGCACGGTTCAAAAAGACCCCGATCGTTTTTCTTTTGTTGTAGAACATCCGGATGCCCCCTTTTATTACTGCTTTATTTCTTTTGGGATTATGCTTTTCTTGTGATTTGATTATAAAAAAAGCCCCCGCTTGCGTCACGAGGGCTTTTTATGGAATAATTACCGACAAACTATAGTAATTGTATTCCTG
>URQG01000082.1 GCA_900549895.1 uncultured Lachnobacterium sp. | reverse complement strand
TGGGCTCGGAGATGTGTATAAGAGACAGTATAAAGATAACAGATCCGGGTCACACAGCGATAGCGTAAGTGTGCCCGGATCTGTTGTTTGTAAGATAGTAGGAAAAGCATGATAATCTGCTAGGTTGCGAGATCGAGCTGCTGCACGGTCCCTGACTGCCCGTTTTCATAGAGGAACATACCGGTTTTGCGAATGACACCGTTTGTATGATTGTCACTGAGGTTGTTCAGCGAAAATTCGGTATCATGGGAACCGAGACAGATTGCACCGACTCCGGCTTCGGAAAGCGTCATAAGTTTGTCATTGCCGTCGGGATCTTTTACCCAGATACGCAGTTTGGAAAAGATTTCGTCTGCTTCATCAATCCAGCCGTTGTTGTCTTTATCGTATTGGGCGAGGTCGGCAAAACCATTACCGCTTGTTGTTCCGAATAATTCGGAGCCGTCATTGATCATACCATCGCCGTTTTTATCCAATGCAAGATAACCGCTTCCGGATCCGAGCATCGAAATGGATTCATCGTTTCCGTCCGAGTCAAGATCAAAAAGAAATTTCTGATCCGTTACATCGGTGACATTACCGTTTAAGTTGATAACAAGCGGATCACATAGACGGGGCTTGCCAAAATCAATATAGTTTTCCGCCACCCGTGTGAAAGAGCGTGACATCTCAACGTTCATATTGAACGGAATCTCTCTTCCGTCTGCGGTACGCACCATTCCTTTGGCATCGAAACAGGTTGTCTCCTGTTCGGATTGATAGAAGAAGGAATAACTTTGACCTCCTTCTCCATATTCGGATGATACGTTGCTGCTTGCGGTCGCTTCGTTTAATGCATCGGAAAATCCGCTGTCGTCATCTTGCGCAAAAGCGCTGTCATAATCACTGTATTTGCGACCGAACAGAAGATAGAGCAGATAGTCGATCGCCTGTTCACGTATTTTATGGATCGCACCGATGCTGTCCTGCAGATTCGTACGGTGAATGCTGCCGGCCGATTGAAGCCGTGACATCAGATCCTCCAGAGATTCATTGTTTGAACTCTGTTCGTTTTCTTTTTCCGGGACATTTTCCTGCTCATCCCCGGTTGCAAAAAGCTGTCCCTGACGGACTTCCTCCTGACGGAATTGTCCGCTTTGTAAAGTGAAGATGGTTGCACCGGACTGGTTCCATCGTGTAGTGTTCGAATAGCTTGCCTGCGAAGAGTTGTAGCTTCTGCGGGAGTTCATACTAATCGAGTCTGATTGAATAATCAATAGTTCATCCTCCTAAACTCCGCCGATTATTTCTTAAATGCATCCCTTCATAAATGAAATAAAAAAACGGGTCATCGAAAAAATCCATTCCTTCGTGACACCGTCCCTGGCTATTGTATTTAATTATGCAAGCAATGAAAGGCCAATTACTGTTTGCAATATATATATCGGTTCAAACCGGATTTCATTTAGGGTAAATGAGAAACTTGTTCACTTTTTGTCTGAAATATGATAGGAAGTTTGAAAAAAAAGCAGTAGATGTGGTATACTGAGCGAAAGCAACGAGGGAAATCCGAGATTTCCCAGGTGGGCACTGCGAATAAACAAAAAAATGTGCGCAAACAGGTGGCGCGCGTGTGCAGGAATGAATCTGCATGAATCAAATGTAATTTCAGGAAGGGTAGGGGAAAAATATGGCAGACAATACGACAGAATCCATGAAGGATTATGAAAAGGAACTTGAGCGTTCTTTCCGCACAATCAGCGAGGGCGATATTGTAAGCGGAAGTGTGATCACAGTATCGGAGGAAGAGGTAATACTGGACCTCAATTATTATACACAAGGTATCATCAAGGTTGAGAACCTGAGCAATGATCCTGATTTTAACCCGAAGGAGCAGCTTCAGCCGGGAGATGTCATAGAAGCAACGGTTATTAAAGTGGATGACGGTAACGGCAATATCGAATTGTCCAAGAAGGAAGCCAACGATGTGCTTGCATGGGAAAAACTGCAGGAGATGCTCGAGAACGAGACACAGGTAACGGTTCGTATCAAGGAGAGTGTTCCAAGCGGAGTTGTTGCATATCTGGAGGGTATTCGCGCATTTATCCCGGCTTCCCAGCTGTCAACGGATTATGTAGAGGATACCGACAAATGGATCGGCAAGGATGTGACAGTACAGGTGATTACCGTTGATAAGGAGAAGAACCGTCTTGTTCTCTCCGGCAAAGTCGTAGCAAGAAAGCAGCAGGAAGAGGAGCGTAATCATCGTATCGCGATGCTGGTTCCGGGATCGGTTGTAGAGGGTACGGTTGAGTCCATTATGCCGTATGGCGCTTTTATCAATTTGGGTAATGGAATCAGCGGTCTGGTCCATATCTCGCAGATCAGCCAGAAACGTATCGGTTCGGTACATGAGGTGTTGAAAGAAGGCCAGAAGGTAAAAGCCAAGATCATCAACACGAACGATAATAAGGTAAGTCTCAGTATGAAGGCTTTGGAAGAGATTATTCCGGATGATGATGTGCAGACGGAAGAAGAAGCACAGGCAGAAGAGTACATCTCCAATGAGAACGCATCAACAAGTCTCGGATCATTGCTTGCCGGACTGAAGTTACAGTAAATTTCAATGTAATCAGTAGTGAATGGATAGAAATCAATCTGTGGAAAACACAGACTGCTGTTTTGGAAAGACATGAAATGAATGAAAATAAGCAAAGGCGCTTGGGATAACGTATCCTAGGCGCCTTTGTAATATGCAAGAACTTTTTTGACGTAGTTTTGTGTTTCGGTAAAAGGCGGTATGCCGCCATATTTTTCCACGTTACCGCTGCCGGCGTTGTATGCGGCAAGCGCAAGTGAGACATCACCGTTGTAGCGGGAAAGGTGTTGGGAGATGACCTTGGCACCACCCATAATATTGTCACGTGCATTGTATGCATCTTTGATACCGAGACTCTTGGCGGTAGACGGCATTAATTGCATTACGCCCATTGCACCGGCAGAACTGGTTGCATTCGGATTGAAATTGGATTCCGTATGTGCAATCGCTTTAAGCAGATTGACATCCACTCCGTAAGTACGGGCAGCTTCTTCAAAGTAAGCATCCAGATCCGTCTTGGAAGAAGAGGAAGTTGTGCCGCTTGATACAGCGGATGTGTTATCGGTCGATCCGGTACCGGATGCTGCCTGCGTGTCGGCGGAAGTCGTGTCAGAGGACTGTGTACCGCTTACCGTCGCAGTATTGGCAACCGGAATATTCGGCTGCGGATTAAATCCGAGCAGCTTTTGAATCGTAGCGGGTGAAATACTTCCCGAACTTTCGGCAGCCAGAAGCGCGTCCACAGCCATCGCCTGCTGGGTACGCTCCGCAGCAGCTAACACTTCGCGGAAACTGTCAAGGACAGCATCCGACGGTATGTCCGTTCCTGAGGATTTTGCATCTACGGTGTTTGCTTTATTTACTTTATCAATATATGGTAAAATCGTAACACTCATGCTTGTATCATAACATAATTAATGAGAAAGTTAAAGTAAAAGCGCGAAAATTGCTTGAATTTGTAATATAGTTGTTGTAGCATAGATTTCAAAGCGTAAAACTTTAGGGCGTTTATGCACTGAAGTCGTGAAAATTCTGATATATAGAGAAATCTCCGGATACATTCGATTCCGGAATAAAGGAGAATACTATCATGGAAAAGAAACCGTTTGTAACCAAGAGTCAGGTGGAAGAGATCGTTAAAACATATCCGACACCATTCCATTTATATGATGAGAAAGGAATCCGCGAGAATGCCAAGGCAGTCAAGGAAGCTTTCGCATGGAATCCGAACTTCCGCGAGTATTTTGCGGTAAAGGCAACACCAAACCCATATATCCTTAAGATTTTACAGGATTACGATATGGGATGTGACTGTTCTTCCTACACAGAACTGATGCTGGCAAAATCCTGTGGATTTGACGGAAAGCATATTATGTTTTCTTCCAACGATACACCGGCTGAGGAATTTGCATATGCAGACGAGCTTGGCGCAATCATCAATCTGGACGATTTCACACACATTGATTTTTTAGAGAAAACGATCGGTCACATTCCGGAAACCATCAGCTGCCGCTACAATCCGGGCGGAGTATTTGAACTGAGCAACGGAATCATGGACAATCCGGGAGATTCCAAGTACGGAATGACCAAGGATCAGATCATTGAAGCATACAAAGTATTAAAGAGCAAGGGTGCGAAGCATTTCGGAATCCATGCCTTTTTAGCCAGTAATACAGTAACAAACGAGTATTATCCGAAGCTTGCAAGACAGTTATTTGAACTGGTTGTTGAGTTACGTGACAAGACAGGATGCGATATCTGTTTTGTAAACCTCTCCGGAGGTGTCGGAATCCCTTATACACCGGACAAGGAGCCAAACGATATCCATGTGATCGGTGAGGGCGTTCATAAAGCTTATGATGAAGTTCTTGTTCCTGCAGGTATGGGGGATGTTGCAATCTACTCCGAGATGGGAAGATTCATGCTCGGACCGTATGGATGTCTTGTTACCAAGGCAATCCATGAGAAGCATATTTACAAGGAGTACATCGGAGTGGATGCATGTGCGGCCAACCTGATGCGTCCAGCCATCTACGGTGCATACCATCATATTACGGTTCTTGGCAAGGAAAATGCGCCATGTGATTATGTATATGATGTGACGGGAAGCCTTTGCGAGAATTGTGATAAGTTTGCAATTGACCGTAAGCTGCCGAAGATCGATATGGGCGATTACCTTGTGATCCATGATACCGGAGCACACGGATTTTCGATGGGATATAATTACAACGGACGTCTTCGTTCCGCTGAATTACTTCTGAAGGAAGACGGAAGCGTACAATTGATCCGCCGTGCAGAGACACCGGAAGATTATTTCGCAACATTTGACTGTTTCGATGATCTTAAGATCACTCGATAAATACTATAAAATGCATGCTGCATTTGCAAAATAACAATTTGTACAAGCGCGTCACTTCGTTTGGAAGTGGCGCTTTTTTCGTTTGCCGGAACGGGATATAAGTGACCGTGTATTGGTGTGAAGAACTGAGAATTGCACTTATACTGTGGCTTTAAGGAAATGTTAAGATGCAGAAAGTGTTTGCGAAAGGGATATATGGTATTCTGATAGAGGTTTATGAATGGAAGGTTTGCTGAAAACGCTAAAGATAGTGAAAGTTACTGATATTCAGGAGGAAAGTTATGTTAAGTGTAAACAATGTTACAAAGAAATATGGCAAAGTGATCGCAAATGAAAACATTTCTTTGCAGATTGCAGACGGACAGATTGCAGTGCTTCTTGGACCGAACGGTGCCGGAAAGTCAACGATCATTAAGAGTATTATCGGATTTCTCAAATACCAGGGAAGCGTAACGGTGGATGGATTATTAAATAAATCCATTGAAGCAAAACGCATTATGGGATATATTCCGGAGATCCCGTCACTGTATCCGAATCTTACGGTGGATGAACACCTAGAGTTTGTTGCCCGCGCTTATAAGCTGGATAATTATAAGGATTATAAGGAAGAATTGCTGCGACGCTTTGAACTGGATGATAAGAAAAAGAAATTCGGCGACGAACTATCCAAAGGCATGCAGCAGAAGTTAAGCATTTGTTGCGGTCTGCTTCCAAAGCCGAAACTGATCTTATTTGATGAGCCGATGATCGGTCTTGATCCGCATGCGATCAAGGAACTGAAGTCACTGCTGCTTGAATTAAAGCAGCAAGGAGCCTCTGTTCTTGTCAGTACACATATGATCGATTCCATTGAAGAACTATGGGATACGACTTACATTATGATGAAGGGGCGTGTGGCTGCAGTGGTGGAGCGCGACAAGATGGGTAAAGGAGATAAGAGTTTGGAAGACATCTTCTTCGAGATTACCGAAGGAGGTGCAGTATGAGACTTTGGGGATATTATGCGCTGCATACTTTCATCAATACGATCAAAAAGATCTTTAAAAGCAAAGTCATGATTGTTATCCTGTGCAGTTTCCTGATCGGTGGCGTTATCGGAGGAAGTGTCGGATTTATCAGTTCACTTGTAGAAGATCAGGCCCGGACGGAAAGCTCGGTTTCAAAGGATGATAAGACAAATGACCCGGCACAAATGGAAGAAGATTTTATGACGGTACATGCGGATGCCATCCGCGAGAGCATCCCGGCTGCGACGATGATACTTCTTCTCGTGGTTGTGCTTTGGGGAATCTACGGAGGATCCAAAAAGGGAAGTGATTTCTTTCTGATGGCGGATGCCAACATCCTATTTGCTGCTCCGCTAAAGGCGCAGACTGTGCTTATGTTTCGACTTTCGTTTCAAATACTGGCATTGTTGTTCTTTACGTTTTATCTGATCTTTCAGGTCCCGAGTATGAAATTGATTCTGGGATTGGACAATTTTGCGATTGTTGCGATTTTCCTTGCATGGGGAATGTTGCTTTTTATGTCCAAGCTGATGTCCGTGTTTACTTATACTTTGACCGCGACATATGAGCATCTGAAGAAATATGTTGTTCCGTTTGTGTTTGCGGTGGGACTTTTGGTTGTTGCAGCAACCGGCGCGGTATACATCTCGACCGGTAGTGATTATATGGCAACACTTCGCCTGACCTATGGAGCCGACTGGTCGAATTATATTCCGGTCTTTGGCTGGTACAAAGCTATGGTTATGAATGCGATCAACGGCCATGTATTGGCATCACTTGGTTATATGGCGCTCAATCTTGTGTTCCTGATTGCGCTTGTCTGGGGGATCTGGCATATTAAGGCGGACTTCTATGAGGACGCGCTTGCCGGGGCACAGAAACGTGATGATATGACGAAAGCCGCTTTAGAGGGCAGAAATATCAATAAAGATAAGAAGCAGTCTGCAAAGCGGGCCCAAAAACTGGAGCATAAGGTGCGGAAATCATATGAATTGAAAGGCTGGGGAGCATCTGTGTTCCTTCACAAATCCATTCTGAACCGAAGACGTTTCTCCAAATTTGGTTTTGTGACAAACACACTTCTTTTGTACCTTGCAATCGGAGGTCTTGGAGCTGCATTTATGGCATACAAGACAGATTTACGTGAGATTTCCGTTATCGGACTTATCATGGCTTTGACATTGTTCTTCCGAAACTTTGGTAATCCGATTGAAATCGAATCGTCACATAATTGGCTTTTCCTGGTGCCGGAGGATCCATACAAAAAAGTGTTGTATGCGATACTCGCCGGAAGTGTGGATTGTGTGTTGGATCTGCTTCCGGGAATTGTTGTGGCAACGGTAATTCTCCGCGGTAATCCCTTGATGGCACTTCTCTGGCTGGCAACATTGGTTTCCATGGACTTTATGTTCTCCTGTTTTGGGCTTTTACTGCAGGCAATCCTGCCATCCAGCGCGATGGATGTCGTAAAGTCGATGTTGCAGATGATGCTTCGTGCATTTATCATTGTGGTTATTGCAATTGCTTTCGCTATCGGCACAGTATTACAGGGGCTGGCGCTTGGAGCAGTATTTTGTATGTTCACATCGCTTGCGGTAGGAACTATTTGCTTTATTGTGTATCCGAGTTTGTTACATCGCGGTATAGGGTAGCGGCAAATTCGGGTTTGTCGTGATCAGATAGGCT
>URQG01000081.1 GCA_900549895.1 uncultured Lachnobacterium sp. | reverse complement strand
GACAAATAATTTTAGAAATTTAAAGGATTAAAGATGAAGAAATTAAAGCGTTTAGGAGTATTACTGACAGCCGTTGGAGCTATCTGTCTGCTCGCCGGAACGCAGCCGGTGAAGGCAACAGAGAAAGCTACCATCGCAGAAGGCGTTTATATCGGCAATGTCAATGTGGGTGGAATGACACAGGCGCAGGCACAGTCCGCAGTGGAAGAGTATGTCGCAGGTCTGATGGATACGACATTTACATTAAAAGGGGAATCCGGATCGGTATCCATGACCGCACAGGATATGGGAGTGACCGCAGACGTGAATGCAGCGGCGACCGAAGCGGTTGCTGTGGGACGTGCGGGAAGCCTGATCAATCGATATAAGACGACGCAGGATCTTAAGAAGAATTCTCTTGTTCTTGATATGCATCTGAGTGTGGATAAGCAGACAACTGCACAGAAACTGTACAAGGATTCGGATAAACTCAGTGTTGCAGCTGTGGACAACGGACTGGTGCGTGAGAATGGCGCTTTTCAGTTCGTAAAAGGCAAGGAGGGTGTGGAAGTCAATATTGTCGATTCGGTCTATGCAATCAACGATTTCCTTGCCGATGAATGGAACGGAACCAACAATGAGATCGCGCTTGTGACGGATGTGGTCGAGCCGCGTGGAAACGAGGAGGAGCTGGCACAGGTGCAGGATCTTCTCGGAAGCTTTTCCACAGACTTCAGTACATCGAGTGCCGGACGTGCAAAGAATGTGACAAACGGATGCAGCAAGATCAACGGAACGATCCTTTATCCGGGCGATTCTTTTGATATGGCCAAGACGGTCAGCCCGTTTACGCTGGAGAACGGATACGAGCTTGCAGGCGCTTATCAGAACGGAACAACGGTCGAGTCCTTCGGTGGCGGAATCTGCCAGGTGGCAACGACTTTATATAATGCGGTAATCCGTGCGGAACTTGAGATCACGATGCGTTTTAATCATTCGATGCTCGTATCGTATGTGCAGCCGTCCATGGATGCTGCGATCGCAGGGAATTACAAGGATCTGCGTTTTAAGAATAATCTGGATGCTCCGATCTATATCGAGGGATACTGCAGCGGCGGAGTGATCCATTTCAATGTATACGGTAAGGAAACGCGTCCGTCGAACCGGGAGATTTCTTTCGAGAGTGAGACGGTTTCCACAACAGATCCGGAGACAAAGTTTAATTTGGATTCCAGTCTGCCGATCGGTCACTGGAGCGTGGGTCAGAGTGCGCACACAGGATGCGTTGCGCAGCTTTGGAAAATCGTAAAAGTGGACGGAGAGCAGCAGAGCCGCGATCTGTTCAACAAGAGTAATTATCAGGCTTCGCCGAAGATCATTACGATCGGAACGAAGGGCGCAAATAAAGAGACGCTTGCTGCATTAAAAGCAGCGGTTGCTTCCGGAGATGAGAATACGGTAAGAAGCGCTGCATCCGCATTAAAGACGGAGGAACAGGTAAAGCAGGAAGAGGATGACAAGAAGGATCAGGAAGATTCCGAGGATTCGGAAGATAAGAAGAATGATTCCAAGAAGGATGACAGTCAGAAGGACGATACGAAGAAGGATGATTCCGACAAAAAGGATCATGCTTCTGACAACAAGTCTGATAATAAATCGGACGGTAACAATTCTAAGAGTGATTCGGAGGAGTCATCAAATTAAGAGATGCAATATACAGGCTGCTATCCCGATTCAGGGGGCAGCCTAAAAGACTATCATAGGGTGAAGAGATGAAAGCTGGAAAGTTATCGGAATCGGTGCTCAAACGTTCCGTACTCAAACAACTTCATACAGACAGATCATTTGCTACGGTGCCACAGACGGGTGCGGATTATGCATCCGTAACATTGGAACAGACCGCTGCTGCCGGAGTGGCGCAGGGGACCGCTTTGGTCAGCGCTGTCGCGACGCGGTGCCAGGGTGGTGCAATGAATCCAATGCTCAGCGTCTATGCAGCACTTAATAATTTGTATTGCAGCGGCGCGAAAGCGTATGGCATTATGGTGAACCTTCTTCTTCCGACATCCGCGAACGAGAATGAACTTCGCGAGTGGGTGAAAGCGATCGATACAGTGTGCGAGAAGGAAGAAGTCGCGGTACTCGGCGGACACACGGAAGTTGTCCGCGCGGTGAGCGAGCCGATGGTTACGGTTACGGCACTCGGAACCGTGGATGAGGTGCAGCGGATCGGAGCCGGCAGCGTGAAGCCGGGAATGGATATTCTGATCACGAAGCAGATTGCCCTGGAAGGTACGGCGATCCTTGCTACGCAGCATGAAGAGGAATTACTGGGACGCTACGCGGCGCCTTTTATCGACCGTGCGAAGCGTTTTACGGATTATCTTTCGATTCGTTCGGAGGCCGCAGTCGCCGCAAAGTCTGGCGTTGCAGCGATGCATGACATCTCGGAAGGCGGTGTGTTTGGCGCACTCTGGGAGATGGGGCTAAGCTCCGGCGTCGGACTTGAAATTGATCTAAAGAAGATTCCGATCCGTCAGGAAACGGTGGAGATCTGTGAATTCTTCGACATCAATCCATATAAGCTTCTGTCGGGCGGAGCCGCGGTGATGGCGGCGACGGACGGTAACGCATTGGTATATGCCTTGCAGATGGCAGGCATTGAGGCGACGATCGTCGGCAAGGCGACAGACAGCAACGACCGTGTGCTGATCAATGGAGACGAGAGAAGATTCTTAGAGACGACTCAGACCGATGAGTTATTTAAAATGTAAGGAGAATTAGAGATATGAGAGAGAAAATCTTAACTTTTATAGAGAAAAACAGCAGAATCGACCTCAAGGACCTTGCAATCATGCTTGGTGTGGATGAGGCAGCTGTGATGAATGAGCTTGAGGCAATGGAGAAGGAAGGCATTATCTGTGGTTATCACACCCTGATCAACTGGGATAAGGCAGGCGTTGAGAAAGTGACCGCACTCATTGAGGTGCGCGTAACACCACAGAGAGGCATGGGATTTGACAAGGTTGCGGAGCGCATCTACAACTATCCGGAAGTGAATTCGGTTTACCTGATTTCCGGCGGATTTGACCTGATGGTAACACTCGAAGGAAGAACGCTTCGTGAAATCTCGCAGTTTGTATCCGATAAGCTTTCCGCACTCGATCAGGTGCTGAGCACAAAGACAAACTTTATCTTAAAGAAATACAAGGATCACGGAACTGTTATGGCTCCGAAAGCAAAAGATGAAAGGATTATGATGGCATAATGAGAGACCCGTTATCAAAAACAATTAAGACAATCGAGCCATCGGGAATCCGTAAGTTTTTTGATCTTGTAAGTGAGATGGATGATGCAATCTCACTCGGTGTCGGTGAGCCGGATTTTGACACCCCTTGGCATATCAGAGACGAGGGAATCTATTCCCTGGAAAAAGGCAGAACGTTCTACACGTCCAATGCCGGTTTAAAAGAATTAAAGGTTGAGATTTCAAAGTATCTCAATCGCAGATTTGGTCTGCAATATGATTACAATAAGGAGATCCTTGTTACGGTCGGCGGCAGCGAGGCCATTGATATCGCGATGCGTGCGATGCTCGATCCGGGCGATGAAGTGCTGATCCCGCAGCCGAGCTACGTATCCTACTTACCGTGTTGTGTTTTGGCAAACGGCACACCGGTTACCATTGAGCTGAAGGCAGAGAATGAATTCCGTCTGACAGCGGAGGAACTGGAAGCTGCGATCACACCGAAGACAAAGCTTCTTGTGATGCCTTTTCCGAATAATCCGACCGGTGCAGTCATGGAGAAGAAGGACCTAGAAGCAGTGGCTGAAGTGATCAAGAAGCATGATCTGTTCGTGCTCAGTGATGAAATTTATTGTGAACTCACCTATTTAGAGAAGCATGTTTCCATTGCTTCTCTTCCGGGAATGCGTGAGCGCACGATCGTGATCAACGGCTTTTCCAAGTCTCACGCTATGACCGGATGGCGTCTCGGTTACGCATGCGGACCGGCTGAGATCATTAAGCAGATGCTCAAGATTCATCAGTTCGCAATCATGTGTGCACCGACGACGAGCCAGTATGCAGCAGTCGAGGCGTTAAAGAACGGTGATGAAGATGTAGCGATGATGCGCGAACAGTACGATGCGAGAAGACGTTACCTGATGGAGCGTTTTAAAGAGATGGGACTCGAGTGTTTTGAACCGTTTGGCGCTTTTTATGTGTTCCCATGTATCAAGGAATTTGGTATGACTTCGGATGAGTTTGCCAACCGTCTGCTTCAGACGAAGAAAGTTGCGGTCGTTCCGGGCACGGCGTTCGGAGATTCGGGAGAAGGATTTATCCGTATTTCCTACGCATATTCGCTGGACGATCTTAAGATCGCTTTGGAGCGTGTGGAAGAGTTTATCACGGAGCTGCGCGCAAACAAATAAGAAGAGTAAGGATGTAACATGGCTGAGTTAAATATCATTTTACATGAGCCGGAAATTCCGGCAAATACAGGCAATATCGGGAGGACCTGCGTGGCGACAGGAACGAAACTCCACCTGATCGAACCACTGGGATTCTCGTTGTCCGAGAAGCACTTAAAGCGTGCGGGGATGGACTACTGGAAGGATCTGGATGTGACAACATATGAGAATTGGGACGATTTCTGTCAGAAAAATCCTGGCGCAAAGATCTATTACGCCACGACAAAAGGCAGACATGTCTATTCGGACGTGCATTACGAGCCGGACTGTTTTATTATGTTTGGTAAGGAGAGTGCAGGTATTCCGGAAGAGATCCTTAAGGCAAATCCGGATACGTGTGTGCGCATTCCGATGATTGGGGAGACGCGTTCCCTGAATCTGTCGAATTCGGTTGCAATCGTGCTCTATGAAGCGCTGCGCCAGAATCATTTTGACCATATGAAGTTGGAAGGACAGCTCCACAGACTGAGCTGGGATGAGTAAGATGGGAATTATTAAAGCAAAAAACGTGGTACACGAATTCTTCCGAAGAGATGAGGAAGGCAATATTGAATCGATCACGACGGCTTTGGATCATGTCGACCTGGACGTGAAGGCGGGACAGTTTATCGCAATCCTCGGACACAACGGTTCCGGCAAATCGACACTGGCGAAGCATATCAATGCGCTTCTGACACCGAGCGAAGGAACACTTTGGGTGGACGGCATGGATGTGCTGGATGAGGAATATACGATTCCGGTCAGAAAGACAGCGGGAATGGTATTCCAGAATCCGGACAACCAGATTATCGCGAGTGTGGTCGAGGAGGATGTCGGATTCGGACCTGAAAATATCGGTGTGCCGACGGACGAAATCTGGGAGCGTGTGAACAAGAGTCTGGCTGCCGTTGAGATGACAAAGTACCGCAAGCATTCGCCGAATAAGCTTTCCGGCGGGCAGAAGCAGCGTGTCGCGATCGCGGGCGTTGTGGCGATGGAACCGAAATGCATCATCTTCGATGAGCCGACGGCGATGCTCGATCCGAACGGTCGTAAGGAAGTGATCGCTACGGCACACGAACTCAATAAGAAGAAAGGCGTCACGATCCTTCTGATCACACATTATATGGAAGAAGTCGTGGATGCGGATTATGTCTATGTCATGGAAAAAGGCAGAATCATCATGGACGGTACACCGCGCGAGATCTTCTCACAGGTGGACAAACTTAAGGAACACCGTCTGGATGTGCCGCAGGCAACGCTGGTTGCGGATGAGCTGCGTAAGGCGGGTCTGCCGATCCCGGCGGGAATCCTGACGAGAGAAGATCTTGTGGAAGAAATCATGAAGTTAGCCTAGAGGTTCATGGTTGAGAATCAATTTTGATGTTTCAAGAGTGATCACGATGATGCAGGGAGAAAATGGAATGGGGCTTGAAGAATGAGCACCATGAAAAATGAGTTTTCTCGGAAATAGAAGATGATAGATAAATATGAGGTTTCGAAATGTCATCCATTATACTTGATAAAGTAAATTACAGTTACAGTGAGGGCACTGCGTATCGGATTCAGGCTCTCAAAGATATTAATTTGAAAATTGAAGAGGGACAGTTCATCGGAATCATCGGACATACCGGTTCCGGTAAATCCACGCTGACACAGCTTCTCAACGGCCTGCTTCGCGCGACGAGCGGTCATATCTATGTAGATGGTGAGGATATCTACGATGAAGACTATGATATGAAGAAGCTTCGTAACAAAGTAGGGCTGGTATTTCAGTATCCGGATCATCAGCTTTTTGAGACGACCAATTTCGAGGATGTATGTTTCGGACCGAAGAACCAGGGACTTGATCGAAAAGAAGTCGAGCTTCGAGCGTTCGAGGCGTTGCAGAATGTCGGCTTTCCGGAGGATTTATACTATCAGCCGCCGTTTGATCTGTCAGGAGGACAGAAGCGCCGCGTGGCAATCGCCGGAGTTCTTGCAATGAAGCCGCAGGTGCTGATCCTTGATGAGCCGACTGCGGGACTCGACCCTGCCGGCCGCGACGAGATCCTTGGCCTTGTAACAAAGATGCACAAGGAGCTTGGTATCACGATCATTCTTGTATCGCACAGCATGGAAGATGTTGCGGAATACGTGGAACGACTGATCGTTATGAACCAGGGCGAAGTCATGTACGACGGCACTCCGAAGGAAGTCTATGCACACTATAAGGAGCTTGAGGCGGTCGGACTTGCAGCGCCGCAGGTAACTTATTTAATGAATGAGCTTGCCGGGAAGGGTCTTCCGGTCGACACCGGAGCCACCACGGTCAAGGAGGCTGCACAGTCGATACTGGCGGCACTCTGTAAGTAAATATAAGAGAAACATATGCCGGGCGCGACTTTAGAATGAGAGGCCCGGCATAGGAAGGTCACGGGCTTTGCCTGGTGACAAAAGGAGAGATTATGTTAAGAGATATTACTCTGGGCCAGTATTATCCGGCGGATTCCGTCATCCATAAACTGGACCCGCGCGTAAAGCTTTTTTCAACATTCATGTACATTATCGCACTGTTCGTGTTCCGCGGCGTGTTGGGACTTGCGCTCATCACGGGCATGCTGATCTACATGATCAGGGCATCGAAGGTGCCGTTTCGATACATTGTCAAGGGCTTGAAGGCAATCATCGTATTGCTTCTTCTGACCTCGTTTTTCAATCTGGTGTTTACGCCGAGCGGAACGGAATACTGGAGCTGGGGACCGTTTCATGTGACGAGCGTCGGTATCACGAACGCGGTCATTATGACGATCCGATTGGTTTATCTGATCATTGGTACCTCACTCATGACGCTGACGACCACGCCGAACCAGCTGACAGATGGTCTGGAAAAAGCGTTATCGCCGCTCAACCGGATCCATGTTCCGGTACATGCGATCGCAATGATGATGTCGATCGCTTTACGCTTTATTCCGATCCTGATCGAGGAGACGGACAAGATCATGAAGGCACAGATGGCGCGTGGCGCGGATTTCGAACACGGAAATCTGATCCAGAAAGCAAAAAATATGATTCCGCTTCTGATCCCGCTTTTCGTATCGGCGTTCCGACGTGCGGATGATCTGGCGATGGCGATGGAGGCACGCTGCTACAACGGCGGAGAGGGAAGAACGAAGATGAAGCCGCTTCGCTATACAAAGAATGATCATGTTGCTTATGTGATCGTGATCGCATTTCTTGTGATTGTGATCGCGGCAAGGATTGTGTTGCCTTGGCCACAGTAGGGTTTTGAAGAGAAGAATGATTGATGGATAGATTTGGTTTGCTGCGATAGTCGGCAAACCGGAACGTTCGTAAATCGGAAAGTCTGCGCAGGACGGTTGAGGCGTTTCTCGCAGATTTTTTTGATAAATCGGATAAGCGATTGCGAAACTCCTGTGGCGGCGTGCTCCGGCTGGGCTGACCCGGTGG
>URQG01000080.1 GCA_900549895.1 uncultured Lachnobacterium sp. | reverse complement strand
ACGAGATTACTACGCGTCTCGTGGGCTCGGAGATGTGTATAAGAGACAGCCGTTCATCTGTGCTTCCTCGAAAATTGCGAATGCCGTCTCGTACAGATCCGGATTCTTATCGTAGAAAGCCTCGGTCAGACTGTCCTGAAATGTAAACTGTGCCGTCCGCGACAGGTTCTCCATAAAGTCATCTCTGCTGATACAGCCGGCTTCCTCATAATCCGGAATAAAAATATGCTTGTCCGCAGATTTTACAAAATCTTCGTAAGCTTCTTTTACATCCTCATAGGTAAGCGGAACATAATTCTCGTTCCAGTATGCGTCAAACGCTTCTTTATTCTTAAATTCTTCCATGATTGTTTCCTCCATATCTGGAACATCAGCCCATTTGGAATTGCCTTCGGCATATTGCGGTACCTCTTTGAGGTATCGCCCGGCTGACGCTGTATATTAATTATCCTATACTAATTTTATGATCTGCACAAGCATCCCTTAAAAAACAAAAGCTGGCAAAATATGTAGGAAATGTGAATTTCCGAATCAAAGAAGCATAATCAATGTTCATGCACCAATCAACACGCAACCAATGAGGGATTTCATCGTAAAGTCCTCATGCAGAAAGAAATACCCACTTTTGCCAAAATAGATGTCAATGTAACAAACACTGCAGATAATAATGCAAATACAAACCACATAAAATCAGCCCCTGCTAATGTATATTTGCGTTTATTCTCCTGCACCTCTTTCACACTCAAATGCCCGTAATGTAATGATTACCGCTTTTTTAACGATTTAAATTTATCATATCACAAATGTTCCCAATGAAAACCATATCTTCCTATCTTTTATACATAATTTTTTGTGAAACCATCATTCGTTTTTCCAAAAAAATACCCCCGGGACGCATCACAACTGCCCGAGGGTAAAGTATGGAGAAAGTTACTATTAAAACTATAAACCTTATTTTACAAATTCTTTGATTTTTGCATAAATGCTGTCGGCATCCAGCTTATATTTCTTAAGCAGTTCCACCGCCGGTCCGGATTCACCAAATGTATCGTTGATTCCAATCTTTAACACTGGCGTCGGAGCTTTTAATGCAAGCGCATCGCATACTACGCTGCCAAGTCCTCCGATCACAGAATGTTCCTCGACAGTAATCACTCTGCCTGTCTCTTTTGCAGCTTCAATGATCAACTCTTCATCGAGCGGTTTGATCGTATGAATATTAATTACTTTTGCATCGATGCCGTCTATGGCCAGTTTCTCGGCTGCCTCAAGACTGTTACTCACCATCGCTCCGGTCGCAACAATCGTCAGATCCCTGCCCTCGCGCAGAACTTCACCTTTTCCGATCTCAAATGTATAATCAGTCTCGTCGTGGATGACCGGAAGAGCCAATCTGCCAAATCGTAAATACACCGGTCCTTCGTACTCGTAAGCCGCCTTGACGGCTGCGCGTGCTTCCACATCATCTGCCGGGTTAATCACAACCATGCCCGGAATCGTGCGCATCAGGGCAATATCCTCGTTACACTGATGGGTTGCTCCGTCCTCGCCGACAGTGATTCCTGCGTGTGTCGCACCGATTTTTACATTCAAATGCGGATACCCGATGGAATTACGCACCTGCTCGAACGCTCTGCCTGCTGCAAACATTGCAAAAGAACTGATAAACGGAACCTTTCCGCATGTGGAAAGTCCTGCCGCTACACCGGTCATGTTCGCTTCCGCGATACCACAGTCAATAAAACGCTCCGGATATGCTTTCTTAAATACGGCAGTTTTCGTGGCAGCAGCCAGATCTGCGTCCAATACGATGAGATTGTCGTGCTCCCTTCCCAATTCAACCAATGCATCGCCGTAACTGTCACGCGTCGCAATCTTTTTTACTTCTGACATAATGCCTCACCTGCTTTCTCTAAGTCTTTCATTGCTGTCTCATATTCCTCTTTATTCGGTGCCTTGCCATGCCAGCCGACCTGATTCTCCATGAACGCAACGCCTTTGCCTTTTACCGTTTTTGCAATGATCGCAGTAGGCTGTCCTTTATGCTCGCGTGCTTCCTTGAAGGCTGCTGCGATCTCTCCAAAGTCGTTTCCGTTGATATTGATCACATGAAACTTGAATGCTTTAAATTTCTCATCGATCGGATACGGAGAATTGACATCTTCCACCGTTCCATCGATCTGTAAATTATTGTTGTCCACAATTACAACCAGATTGTCGAGCTTGTGATTGGCTGCCAACATAGAAGCCTCCCATACCTGTCCCTCCTGAATCTCGCCATCACCAAGCAATGCATAAACCCGATAATCCGCATTGTCCATCTTGCCCGCCAAAGCCATACCTACAGCTGCAGAAATGCCCTGTCCGAGCGAACCAGATGACATATCTACCCCCGGTGTATGTTTCATGTCCGGATGCCCTTGTAAGAAACAGCCCACATGGCGAAGGCCTTTTAACTCTTCTTTGCCAAAATAACCGCGCTCCGCAAGGGTGGAATATAAGCCCGGTGCTGCATGTCCTTTGGATAATACAAAACGGTCACGATCTGCTTTCTTTGGATTCTTCGGATCAATATTCATCTCTTCAAAATAAAGATATGTCAATATGTCCGCTGCGGACAATGATCCGCCCGGGTGTCCGGAATGTGCATGATACACCGCGGTCACAATATTTTTGCGCACCTCATTCGCTGTCTTCTTTAATTCTGCTTCTGTCATGCTGACTCCTTTCTTACTGCTTCTTGCCCCTTGCCAGACAATCTGTGATCAATCTGGCAAAACGCTTTGCATCCCAGGCAACTCTTCCTACATAAAGACCATCGATATCCGGCTGCGCGAAAAGTTGCGTTGCATTCTCTAAATTAACACTGCCACCATATAACGTTGGAACCTGATCTGCAGCTTCTCCATACAATTCTTTTAATGTCTGGCGAATTACATGATGCTTTTCCTGTGCATAGGAAACCGGTGCCGGAGTGCCGTTTACACCGATTGCCCAGACAGGCTCATACGCAATCCATACTTTATCCAGATCGTCTGCCTTGATGCCGTGCAATCCCACTTTGATCTGTGTGCGCAACACCTCGTCTGCAATGCCGTACTCTTTCTCTTCCCTGGTTTCACCGATACACAGAAGTCCGGTAAAACCGTGCTTCATCGCTGCGAGCATCTTTTTATTTTCCTCGATGTCACTCTCTCCGAAGACATGCCGACGCTCGGAATGTCCGGCCATCACAAGGTGAAGGTCAAGCTCCTCGAGCATAACCGGAGAGATTTCACCGGTAAACTGTCCTTCGTCCTCCCAGCACATATTCTGTGCTCCGAGACGGATCTCGGACTGATCCGTGCTTTTCGACGCAGCTTCCAAAGATGTGTAGGACGGCAGGATGAACAGTTCCATATCCGGATTCTGCGCGCGAAGCTCTCTCGTGCTGTCTGCCAGTTCCTTCAGATAACTTTCTGTCTGTGCAACCGTCTTATACATTTTTAAATTGCTGCCAAAATATATCTTTCGTTTCATATGTTTTACCTGCTTATCTCTTCTGATCATACGCTACGAACGCATCCACTTTCGGCTGTGAGGCACATCCTTTTACAAATTCATTCTCAAAAAATGCCTCAACCAACAATTCTCTTACCTTGCTTCCGGTTGTAAAAGCTCCCATACAGATAATGTTTGCATCGTTGCTCAAACGTGCTCTCTGTGCAGAATAAACATCCGAAACAAGTGCTGCGTATGTGCCTTTTACTTTATTAGCAGAGATAGACATTCCGATTCCGGTTCCACAGATCAGGACTCCTCTGTCATACTCGCCGGAAGCAACAGCCTCGCCAACCTTGATCGCTACATTTGCGTAAATCGGATCTTTACTTCCGAAATCTTCTACCGTGCCGTATCCCTTCTTCTCAATAAATGCCATAACCTCTTCTTTTTCTTTCTGTGCGTTTGGATCGCATCCGATTGCTATCTTCATATTACTTACTCTCCTTTCACAAATTCTCTCATTCCCTGGAGGATCAGCCATGTTGAGGTTGCTCCCGCATCCTGGAATCCCAGTGCACGCTCGCCGAGTGATTTCGCTCTGCCGAATTTTGCGATGCAGTCTTTCGTGTTTTCCACGCCGCGCAGTGCGCCTGCTTCCGCTTCCTCAAGCATCTTCTCAAGTCCTTCTGAATAATGTTCCTTCATGGCATCGACAGCCGGTGACAGTGCATCAACCATCGTCTTGTCGCCAACGCTTGCCTTGCCACGCTCCTGAATGGCTTTCAGACTCTTTTCCTCCATCGTCTTTAAGTCCTCTGCGGTAAGGTATTCCTTGCTCTTGGTGCCGAGTGCACCTTCCAGATAAAGGCTTCCGAAGATGACACCGGAAGCACCACCCATGCTGAGAAGCATTGCTTTGCCGGCTTCCTCAAAAATGCTGTATACATTCTTCTCGCCTTCCATATCAAGCAGCACTTCCTTGGCATTCTTCATGCCAGTCGCCATGCCGATACCGTGATCCCCATCGCCGATTGCACTGTCCACCTCTGTCAAGTACGGTTCGTTCGCCAGAATCTTGTCCGCAATATAAAGAAGCATCTGTCTGCAGTCCTCTGCGTTCAGCTTCTCGTAATGCTTTCCTCTCACATAAGTGCTTTCCGCATGCTGCTTCTTTTCTTTCTTCTCTTTCTTCGGTGCCTTATCTTCTACAACCGGCACTTCCTCGCCAAGCTCTACCGATCCTTTTGCGTAGAACGGACAATAGCATGGCATGTCATAATATTTTTTCAGTTCATCGTCCAGCTCCATCAGTGTGATGGAAAAACCGCCCATTTCCTGACTAGTACAATAATTATTTAAATCCGTGTCGTAAATCTCGATACCATCCTTTTTTAACAGTTCATTTAATTTACGGAACACGATCGATAATTCCAAAATTGTTGTGGAACCTAATCCATTGACCAAAACGCATACTTTATCGCCGCGTTGTAAGTCCGAGTCATCCATGATCTGACGGTACATCTTCTCCACCAGAACATCTGCCGGTTCCCACTTGGTTCTCTCTACACCTTTTTCACCGTGAAGTCCCATTCCGTATTCAATCTCGTCCTCGCCTAATTCAAAGATTGGCTTGTCCGCTCCCGGAAGCTGGGCCGGTGCTGTAGCTACTCCGATTGTACGTGTATTGTCTCTTGCTTTCTCCGTAATTCTTGTTACTTCTTCCAGGTCTAAGCCTGCATCACATGCGGCTCCGGCAATCTTGACCACGAAGACATCACCCGCGATACCTCTGCGGTCTTCCTTGCGCTCTTTCGGCGCGCTTGCCACATCGTCCTGTACACGCACATGTGCGGTCTTGATTCCCTTTGCATTCAGGAACTCTTCTCCCATGTCAAAGTTCAGATTGTCGCCTGCATAACAGCCGTATACGAAGAGGATTCCTTTGCCTTCATCAATGCTTTTTCCGGTTTCGTAAATATTCTTCGGGTCCGGTGAAGCAAAAATATTTCCGCAACATGCTGCGTCAGCAAGTCCTGCTCCTACAAAGCCGGAAAACATCGGTTCATGACCGCTTCCACCGCCGATAATCAGCGAAACTTTATTTTTTCTTCTACGTCGGCTGATCACACTGTTTACTTCAGGATGTCTGTAATACATATGATGGTAGGCTGTGATGAAACCTTCCATCATCTCCTCTACAATGTTCTCAGGATTGTTTATAATCTTTCTCATTTCTACCTCCATACCGGATCTTTTCATAGATAGGGGGAGTATCCCGGATACTCCCCCAGTTTTTTAGAACCACCAGTTTGTGCAGTACAATGTCATTGTGTTAGCACAAGAAATCACTGTAAACAGGATTGTATTCATAAGTGCTCCAATATATACTTTTCCAGTCTTCTTGTAGAATCTTCTGGAAATGATGGTACATAATGTCAGGTTGATGAATAACGGCCATGTCAGCATGACACGTGCGCTGTCAAGTCTTACAACGCCCTTGCTGATCAGTCCTGAGTACTGGTAGATCCAGATACATGCAAGACCTATGATATTGGCAAGGCACATCAGTAATGTGTTTAACCACTCTTTTCTTCCTGCTACCATGTTGCAGAGGTTCTGGCAAAGTGCGTTTGCGAAGAAGAATACTGCAAACAGTGGAAGGAATCTTAATGCGATCAGGAGTGATCCGCTTGAAGGCCACTTAATTACGTAGCTGATGAAACGGAAATCTACTCCGAAGAAGTACTTCGCAAATCCAACAACACCGTATCCGAATCCGATTGCTGCAAGTACGACTAAGATGGTCTTACCTACATCGGATTTATTCATCTTTAAGTTCCAGTCCGCAGGCTTTACACCACTCTTCTTACTGATTAAGAAGTAACCGATTGCAAAGAATGCCAGTCCTAAGAGTCCTGCTGCACCTGTCCACATACCCTGCTCTAATGTTAAGCCCTGTGGCCAGATCTTTGTTCCGAAGAGGGAACGTGTTGCAAAATCAGCTCCTCTGTGAGCACCGATCCACTGCTCTAACGGGATCATGAAGGTTGCCGGAAGTAATCCGCCTAATGCTAAGAATACCCAGTAAATTACATTTCCTTTGACACCTTTTGGTGCTGCAGGAACATAGATGTCGTTTTCCTTCTTGGCAAGTAATGTGCCGAAGAAACCGGTTGTTAATAAGATGCATGCAAATGCGTATACTGAGAGGAAGAATCCAATCACTCCGATCGTGTTGAAGAACCACTTGTACTGGATTGTAAGACTTCCTGCATCAATGTAATTTGGTGCTTCAAAAGCGTTCTGGAAGAAGTCAACCAAATTAGAAGTTGTTGCTAATGAGTAATGGTTTAAAATATGTGTCTCATAAGGCTGATATAAAGCACGGATGTATGTCTCATCAGAACCCTGTACGGTTCCTTCGTAGATCTTGCCGACTTCCACATCGTCGCCTTCCTGTAAATCATAGTTGTCAAGCTCGTTGATAAGAACTCTTGCATTTGCTGACTTATAGAAGTTCTGCGGTCCGCCAGCTTCTGTCTGGTAGTTGTTCTCATCCAACTGTCCGGCATCAATACCGTAATCAATATCATAATATAATGGTATCTCATCACCGCTGTCCGGTGTGTCGTCCGGATCATAGTTTAAATGATCCTGCCATACACCATCGATGTTTAACTGCTGATTTCCCATAAGGAATACCGCTGCCACCTGATTTACACCACCGTTTGCTTCCTGAATCTTGTTGTAGGCAAGGCAGGCATTTGCCATCTTACCACCAAGGGAATGTCCTGTGATACCGATCTGATCCTTGTCTACAAATGAAAGACTGTTGTATGCATAATTTACAACATCACACATTCCTGATCCAGGAGATGTAGAAATATCTTCAAATGAAGAACCCGGATTTGCTGTTACTGTGAAGAAAGCATCCATTGGGTTGTCTTTGTAGTTATCAGAATCTCCGTGTCCGTCACAATCCATGGACAATACAACGAATCCCCTCTTTGCAAGCTCCAGACAAGTGTAATCCTGTGTCTCTTTTGCATCAAAGCTGCCATGTAATGTTACAACACACGGAGCAGGCGTCTCAGCCGTTGCATTTTCCGGTTTGTACATTACAAGTGCTATCTTGTGTCCGTTTGCATCCTCAATACTGAAGTTCTGTACTTTGATGTGACCAAAGTTCGTATTGACGAGACTTGCGCCGATCATACTGATCAGACAGATGATAAGTGCTACGGCAAGCAATCTCACATACTTTTTTCTGCTTAAATTTACCATATTGTTCTCCTTTACTTTTGTATATTGCAGTGCACCTCATACGTTGTAATTATCTTTTACCACGAAATTTTACTCACATCAAATCCAAAAATGTTAGTTTTTGAGCAATTTCTAACATTTGCATACTTTTTGTTACAGCTGTCTCTTATACACATCTCCGAGCCCACGAGACGCGTA
>URQG01000079.1 GCA_900549895.1 uncultured Lachnobacterium sp. | reverse complement strand
ACGAGATTACTACGCGTCTCGTGGGCTCGGAGATGTGTATAAGAGACAGATCTTTGCTACCTCGAAACGCTGCGACAAAGATAATAACTCATTCACCGTACATACATCCTCAAAAAATGTATAACATTCCTCTCTATCTTTCAGACATAATATGGCATCAAACAAGTGATCAACAGCTTCTGTTCTAAGTTTCTTGCTCATTGCTCTCCCTCTCTCTTATATTTTGTAGATCTTTACTTGCTAATTTTACCATATTAAAGTTTTAAAGTAAACAAATTTCTTGTATTAAAATTTGCATAACATCCGGCATATGGTATAATGAGCAAAGAATATTATGCAGAATGGAGAACACACATGAAAAAAGTCGGCTATTTTTTTTCTGCCTTTTTACCGATCATAATTGCAACTGCCGTACAGTTTATCGCATCCATTTTTCTGATGGGCTGCACGATTTTTGCCTTTCTCATACGCACCCCACAGAATTCATCCCCGATCGAATCGCTCTACGATCTGATGCTGAATGCGGATTACAGTACGATCATCATGATCCTGTATTCCATCCTATGTATTTCTATCTTTGGTCTGTGGTATTATCATTCGCTCGGTGGCGAATATCTTCCAAAGATTTCACGCACCTTCAGTGTCGCACAGATTGCAGGTGTTGCAATACTTGTTCCAGGCATGCAGTTTTTCAGCAGCTACCTGGTCGGTCTGGTCTCTATGGCCTTTCCGCAGTGGCTTCAGCAATATGAGGATCTTCTCAAGACCGCAGGACTTGACTCCTCGATTACACTTCCGATGCTGCTCTACTCGGTCTTACTGGCACCGGTCTGCGAGGAACTGATCTTCCGTGGCACAACGATGCATCTTGCCCGCCGGGCTTTGCCGTTCTGGCTCGCCAATACCATGCAGGCATTACTGTTTGGTCTCTTTCATATGAACTGGATTCAGGGAATCTACGCATTTGCACTCGGTCTTGTACTTGGATATGTCTGCGAAAAGGGCGGCAGCATCTACTACTCGATTCTGCTCCATATCCTGTTCAATCTTTGGGGAACCGTAATCAGCACTCTGCTGCCGGATGTTGGCAATACGGTATTTACGATACTGATCATACTGATTGTAACCATCGTATCCCTGTCTTTGGGATTTTACCTGTTCCGCCACGGAACACGCACCAAAAAAGAGAGAAACGCGGCAAAAGATGCACTGACGTCCTCTCCTAATAGATAACATATTCTTTTACTTCTTGTTATCCCGGTTACTTCGGATAACAAGAAGTATTTTATATTCATGCCAGACAGCGATCAGAATGATCGCAAAAATCACAATAAGGCTGTATGCATCCTTCAGTTCAATTCCGATCGCATCCCCCACACACGGAACCATCAGTCCTACAACAAACACCAGCTTGATCAGTCGAAGCATACGAAGTGTGTATTTGCGAACCTTTCCTACACACACTTCCGGAGCCAGACGGTTTACCTGCTCCGGATGGTTGCTCAGTACCGTGAGTCCCGCATATACTAATAGCAGCCCCACTATATTGCAAATGAACCTGTATGGCGGAATATGATTGACAACTCCGTAATAAATTTGTAATCCAATATAAACCAGTCCGACAATGATTTCTACTGCCTCCGCAAGGATTGCCGGAACCGTCAAATCTTCTTTTCGCATATCGTTTCCTCTCTTATCAATATTTAGAATTCTATCGCATTCCTTATTGAATTTCAACCGCCTTGTGCTATAATAAAATGCGGATTAGAAATCTATTTATTTTAGATAGAAATATAAAGGAGACCTCATGGAACATCTGATTTTACCAAAAGATTACAAATCCGAGCTGAATCTTCACGATACGCAGCTTGCGATCAAAACGGTTAAAGACTTTTTTCAGGCTTTACTTGCACAGAGATTAAATCTTACACGTGTATCTGCACCTTTGTTTGTAGATCCGGAAACAGGACTCAACGATAACTTAAACGGTTATGAGCGTCCGGTTACTTTCGGCATCAAGGAGCAGAATGATAAGAACGCGGAAGTCGTACACTCTCTTGCCAAGTGGAAGCGTTATGCATTAAAGAAATACGGCTTTGCTCTCGGTGAGGGCATCTATACCGATATGAATGCAATCCGAAGAGATGAGAGCACAGACAATATCCACTCCATTTTTGTTGACCAGTGGGATTGGGAGAAGATCATCTCCAAAGAAGATCGTAACCTTGACTTTTTAAAGGAGACCGTTCGTACCGTATACAAATGTCTCCGCAAAACGGAACAGTATATGGCAATCCAGTATGATTACATCGACCTGATACTCCCGAAAGAGATTTTCTTTATCACTTCTCAGGAGCTTGAGGATATGTTCCCTGACAACACTCCAAAGGAACGTGAATATTATATTACCAAAGCCAAGGGTGCTGTCTGCGTTATGCAGATCGGTGACGAACTCGCCTCCGGCGAACCACATGACGGTCGTGCCCCGGACTACGATGATTGGGGATTAAATGCAGATATTCTTGTATATTATCCGGTACTTGATATTGCATTGGAGTTATCTTCCATGGGAATCCGTGTTGATAAGAAAGCTCTCCTCTCCCAGCTTGATAAAGCAGGCTGCCCGGAGCGCAAGGAGCTTCCGTTCCAGAAAGCGATCATTGATGGGGAACTTCCATACACGATCGGTGGCGGAATCGGTCAGTCAAGAATCTGTATGTTCTTCCTTCGTAAGGCACACATCGGAGAAGTTCAAAGTTCTCTTTGGCCGGAAGAAGCAATCAAAGAATGTGAAGATCATGGAATTCAGTTACTGTAATCTCTGATTTATGTCTAATAAAAAGTCGGTTGACAATTTCTTTTTTGAAACTGTCAGCCGACTTTTTTAGGTTCTATATAAATAATTACAATTTGCCTCACGGAATTATTTTGTCAAGTTCCGCTTTCCAGATTGTGTAACATGCGTCGCTCGGCATACGGAGATCCCCTCTCGGTGATACGGCAACCGATCCGACTTTCGGTCCGTCCGGCAGACAGGAACGCTTGAACTGCTGCGCAAAAAATCTACGGTAGAATGTCTTAAGCCACTTTAAGATAAATGCGTCCTCATAAGTCTCCCCAAATGCGATCCTGGCCAGACGATAAATCTTTTCCGGTGCAAATCCAAATCGCAACATGTAATACAGGAAGAAATCATGAAGTTCATAAGGTCCTACCAAGTCTTCCGTCTTCTGTGAAATTTTTCCGTCCTCCGGTGGAAGAAGTTCCGGAGATACCGGAGTATCCAACACATCAAGCAACGTTTTTTCCAGCAGTTCGTCTCCGCAGGTATCCGCATAGTAGCGTACAAGATGACGCACCAGCGTCTTTGGTACGGAAGCATTTACTGCATACATAGACATATGATCTCCGTTGTAGGTTGCCCAGCCCAAAGCAAGTTCCGACAGATCTCCGGTTCCGATTACCAATGCATTCTTCTTATTGGCAATATCCATCAGAATCTGTGTGCGCTCACGTGCCTGTGAATTTTCGTATGTCACATCATGCACCGACGCATCCTGTCCAATATCCGCGAAATGTACATTGACTGCATTTTTGATATCGACTTCCACAAACTCAGTTCCAAGACAACGGATCAGATTAACCGCGTTATCATAGGTACGGTCCGTCGTGCCGAATCCCGGCATTGTAACTGCAGTGATTTCCTTGCGATCTCTTCCAAGCAGATCAAACGCGCGTACCGTAACAAGAAGTGCCAGCGTAGAATCCAGTCCACCCGAGATTCCAACCACCGCACCTGCGCCGGTATGTTCCAAACGCTTCTTAAGCCCCATTGCCTGAATCATCAGGATTTCGTCACATCGCTTATCCCTGTCATTCTTGTCCCCCGGAACAAACGGTGCCGGATCAATATATCGTGTCAGTTTTGTTTCTTCCTGCTCAAGTTCAAACGTGACCTCCGAATCATGATCTTCTGTCACAAAAGTTGTCATTCGGCGGCGTTCGGCAGTCAGTTTCTCCACATCGATCTCCGTATAGATAACGCCATGTCCGAACCGCTCCGATTCTGCAAGCATACGCCCGTTCTCGGCGATCATATTGTGTCCTGCGAACACCAGATCCTGTGTAGACTCGCCCTCCCCTGCCGAAGCATAAATATAAGCACTGATCAGCCTTGCTGACTGTCCGCACACAAGTTCCTTACGATATGCAGACTTTCCGGTAATTTCATTGGAGGCCGAGAGATTTACGATCACATCGGCCCCGGACAAAGCATGTGCAATGCTTGGCGGATTTGGAGTCCACAGATCTTCACATAATTCCACCGCAATCTTAAGCTTTGGCATCTGCTCGCAGACAAACATCTGCTCGCGGTCCACAAGCACATCGCTTCCGTCAGGGAGTGTAACGGACACACTAAGTTCTGCTCCGGATGTAAAATGCCGCACTTCATAGAATTCATTATAATTCGGGATATAACTCTTCGGCACCATTCCAAGCACCTGGCCGTCAGAGATTGCTGCCGCTACATTATAAAGTTTTCCGTTGATCTCATAAGGCAGTCCGACAAAATAAATACCCGGAAGCGAAGCACTCGCCTCCGCCAGCTGCATTAATGCCTCCTTCGCACCGGATAGCAGTTTTTCCTGCAGAAACAGATCCTGACACGTATATCCGGTAATGCAAAGTTCCGGAAATACTGTAATACGTGCTCCCCATGCTGCACTCTCCGTCATGAGAAGACGAATCTGCTCCGTATTGTATACCGTGTCCGCGACCTTAATCTTTGGTGTGGCGGCCGCAACTTTTACAAATCCGTGTTTCACTTTCTTAACTCCTTTAACTCATCAATATCAAAATGGTATGCTTTATTGCAGAACTGGCATTTAACCTCAATGCTTTCTCCATCATTGATGATCGAATCCAGATCTTTCTTACTGATTGTTGCAAGCGCGCGTGATACACGCTCTTTGGAGCAGTCACATACAAACGCTGCCGGAATGGTATCCGTGATCTCCACTCCAAAGTCACCAAGGATCTCCTCTAAGATGCCTTCCGGAGTCAGACCTCTCTCGAGCATCATTGTCACGGAATCAATTTCCGCAATGCGCTTTTCAAGTTTATCGATAATCTCGTCACTGGTAAAAGGCATAAGCTGGATAATAAATCCCCCGGCCTGTTTTACCGTATTATCTTTGTTCATCAATACCCCCAGACCTACTGCTGAAGGAATCTGTTCCGATGTGGCAAAATAATAGGTTAAATCTTCCGCAATCTCACCGGTCTGCAGCTGACACTGTCCGACATACGGCTCCTTTAATCCCATATCTTTGATTACACTTAAGATTCCCAGATCCAAGGCTCCGCCGACATTCAGATGTCCATCCGCATTCGGCGGAAGTTCAACAACCGGATTACTCGCAAAACCTTTCACATTGCCATGCGCATCCGCAGTCACAGTCAGCCCCTTGGCCGGTCCGCTGCACTGGATCTGTAATGTAAGCAGATCCTTATCGCCTTTTAACATGGTTCCCATCATTGCACCACCGGATAACAGGCGGCCAAGCGCCGCCGTCATGATCGGGGATGTGTTATGATCCTTTCTGGCGGTCTCAACCAAATCTCTTGAAGTGATTGCAAAGGCACGGATACTTGCGTCCGCCGCCGTTGCACGTACAATATAATCTGACATAATATTTTCTCCTTTATCGATCCTTGCCACTTATCATTTATCTGGATTTTTTTGCCACAAAGACGGCCCTCTCACTCGTCTGGCGAAGTGGTGCATCCGTATAATCATCGTAGATCGCGATCGCGGTAAATCCGGCTTTGTGAAGCATTTCCTGCAGTGTTTCAACCGCATAATTACGCTGGTAATGCGTCTCCGCAAATTTCCGGTAAAGTCCGTCTTTTTCCGGAATAAAAAGCGTCAGGTCGTACTCATTGATTTCTTCCTCTGCATCATAATAGTTATCCCAGATAAAACTTCCTTCCTCACGGCTCTCCGCAAAAGTATTTTCTGCTAGAAGTTCGGTATATTTATAGGATGTGTTTACATCAAAAATAAATACTCCGTTTTCTTCCAGATATTCATATACTTTCTCAAACGCACTAAGCAATTCCTCTTCATCGATCACATAATTGATGCAATCGCACACACTGTAGACTGCGCGCACACAGCCATCCAGTTCAAGTTCCTGCATATCCTGAAGCAGATAAAGAATCGGCACATCCGTCTGCTGCATTGCGGCAATCTGCAGCATCTCTGCGGAATTATCCACTCCCGTCATATCATATCCGCGCTCCGACATCAGACGCGTCATCTTTCCTGTCCCGCATCCAAGATCAAGGACCGGTCCGTCCGCAATATTTTGTTTTTTCAGCAACCTGCATAGGAATTCACACCACTGCTCATATGGAACATTATCCATGAACAGATCATATACCTGTGCAAAGCTTGTATAAGCATCCATATTTTCCTCCGATTCACCTAATACTATCAAGTTTTATTCGCAAAAGCAAGGTTGATTATTCCCCCCGAAACCTTTATACTTGTCTTGTAATATTCCAGGAAAGGGAACCATTATGCCAGACAATTACGAACATTATATCACACGTAATATAAAAGCCTTTTACCGCAAAAGGCTTTTTTCCCCAGTTATATATTTACTTCTTTTGTCTATCCTGTGGGTTGCACTGCCACTCGGCGATATGCTCCGCCCTCACACGATGCAGAATGAAGAATCGTTGCAGGCCGCTTACCAATCCAGAAACCGATACGTACGTGCCTCATTCGACACGCTTCGCTTTACCGGTTACACCAGTGAATCCTATGGTCAGACACGCGGCTATTATTATTATACCATGCGTGACAAACAATGCGTGATCGTACTGCTCAGTCCGCGCACCTGCGAAGAAGGGCTTCCTACCATTGATTCCATCACTGTAACCGGACGCGTTATCCGTGGTCAGGAATCTTATCAGACGCTGATGACATCACTTGCCAACGATCTGGATTGGACGGAATCCGGCATCAGCAGTCAGCTTTCCGAATACTACTTCAGTGAACCGGATTATCACGTAGTTGCAACCACGATCCTGTTTTTCGTTTACTTTGCGACTATGATCTATGCCTTACTGTATGTTCTGATGTGCCTTGTATGCATCCGTTTTCCGATGCTTGCTCCGGCCTGCCAGAACCTGGTCGTATTCGGTCATCCCGCCAAACTTTTGGCCCAGGCAGAAGAAGAGCTTGCCACATTACCGCAGTTGGCAACAGAAGATATGTTCATCACGGAGCATTTCTTTATTATGACATCGCCGGATGCAAATGCAGTCGTACCGATCAATGAAATCCTATGGATCTACAAGCATTCCACACTCCATAAATTTCTTTGGTACCATTTCAGCATCTCCTACACGATGCATATTACCGCAAACAAACATATGTATGTCAACTGTCCAAAGAACACCAAGTCAGATATCGACGGTATCATGGATTACCTTGCAGAAGCAAACCACAATATTCTGGTAGGATTCAGCGAGGAAAACCGGTTGAAGGTCGAAGCGGTACAGGGAAAACCTTTTCATATTGAAAAATTTTACGCATTACTGCGCCGCAAAGTATAGCGGCGCCTACGCTTCCTGTGTGAGAATACCAATGACTTCTTCACACGCAGCACTTCCGTCTTCATATTCAAGATTATCACAGGCATCCTTTGCGATGCCTAATTTTGTGCTTTCTTCCGGGGTCAGGACCGTTTCATCGAGCTTCTTTACAAACTGTTCAATCTTATTCAGATCGTAACCGTCAAAAGCCTCTTTCAGATTCTTCCATAGCTGTATCCTTGCATCCGGGCTGATACTCTCCCGCTCCGTTTTCTCCTTGTTCTTATCCGCATACTGCCGCTCCAGTTCCTGATACTCCTGTTCCACCGCATCATGCACACTCTGCAACCTGTCTCTTATACACATCTCCGAGCCCACG
>URQG01000078.1 GCA_900549895.1 uncultured Lachnobacterium sp. | reverse complement strand
ATCTGTGTCCGGCGGACACCGCCACGGAATGGTTCAAACGTTGTCGTACACAAAAATTAAGGGAAACGCACACCGCTGGAAAATTCTGCAATTCTGTCTAAAACCGAGTTTACCGAAGACCTGTGCCCCCTGCGATTTGAACATTCTCCGGTTTGAATCCTTTGAGCGGATACCCGGTTTGGCAAACCATCGCTTTTCAGTTGGATATCAGGGGGCAAACGGATAGAAAAAGAACTGCCCGCAAGCGCCCCGAAATCACCGAAAATGATACACTACAATGAGATGAGATGGTGGCGTGAAAGTAATGTATGCACCATAGCCTCGTAGGTACTTGCAGAAGATTCCACCGTATCAAGGATTCCGAAGGATTCCAATTTTTGCCGGCACTTCGGTCCGATGGCGTAGACATCCATCTTTCGTTTTTCGTACAGCCAGTCTCGACAAGTTTCACTTGATAAGAAGCGTTCCACAGAGGATGCACAGGTAAAGAGGATTCCGTCATAAGAGATGTTTTCATCCATCCAGTCATCGGATAGCGGGACTTCCACGTTCTCGTATACATTCATGCGACCGTAGCTGCAAATGGAAACCAGGGCATCCGCAAGAGACTCATCTGCGTTCTTAGCTGTTGGATGCCACATCGTAATGTTGCGGAACGGATCATTGCCGTAATTCATATTAATATATGTCGTCAGTTCAGACGCAAGACTTTCACTGTTGTAGTGTTCCGGTACGCAATCAGCGCAAAGTCCGTATTCGCCCAGTTTCTTTGCCGTCTTCTCCCCGATTGCGATCAGCTTCACGTGAGATAATGCACGCACATCAAGCTTCGATGCAAACAGATTTTTCATAAAACAGGTGACCCCATGCCTGCTCGTAAACAGAAGCAGATCCACAGAAGCCAGTTCTTCCCGCCGGTACAACGAAGGAATCCACTCGATGCGGCCAAGCTGTAATTCCTTGACATACGCACCTTTGACGCGCAACAGCTCCGCCAGTTTTGACGGTTCGCTTCCGACCTTCGGAACAAGGTAATGTTTTCCCCACAATGGCTGCTCCTCGTAGAAATTCAATTCTTCACGGAGCGCGACTACATTGCCGACCACAATCATTGCCGGGGATGTAAGCCTGGCCTCCGTGACACGATCCGCAATGTTCGTCAGGTTTCCAATGCAGATCCGCTGCTTCGGCGTAGTGGCATGTGAGATGACCGCAACGGCAGTCATAGGATTACGTCCTACTGTAAGAAGCCCCTCCGCGATCTCGGCGACTTTACTGAGTCCCATCAAAAAAATCAGTGTTTCCGTTGGATCCAGCATCGATGCAAAATCAATCTCCGTTGTCTTATCATGCCGATTGTGAGCCGTAATCACACGAAATGAGGTAGCTACTCCCCGATGCGTGACCGGAATTCCCGCATATGCCGCTCCGGCGATCGCTGATGTCACCCCCGGCACTACAACGAATGAGATACCATGTTCCCGAAGGAACATGCCCTCCTCTCCGCCGCGCCCGAAGACATAGACATCACCGCCCTTAAGCCGGACAACGCAGTCATATTCCTTTGCTTTCTTCACAAGAAGGGCATTGATTTCTTCCTGCGGCAGCGTATGGTGGCGGTCTGCTTTACCCACATAAATACACTCGCAGTCATCCCTTGCATAAGCCAACAATTCCGGCGATGCAAGCCGGTCATATATCATACAGTCTGCTTTTTTCAAAAGCTGCATGCCTTTTTGCGTAATCAGTCCCGGATCTCCCGGTCCCGCTCCTACCAGATAGACGATTCCCACAGTTTCTTCCTTTCCGTAATCGATTTACGCATGATGGATGGATCCGATCATTCTTACACATTTGAATTGCCGGGACGCCGGTCCCTTGAAGCAATTACAATCTACCATAAAAGATACCATATCTGCACAGATCAAACAAGAGCCGCATCTTAGCTGCCGTTCCTAAAACACAAAAGCACTCTAAGAAACTCTTAAAGTGCTTCATGAAGTAATTTCCCTATTCCATTGACTAACGGCGTCTCCATGTGCTTCGGTTTACAAGGATCAGCATCGGAAAGATCTCCAGACGTCCCGCAAGCATATCAAAGATCAGAATCAGCTTCGAGAACCACGAGAAGATGCCAAAATTACAGGTCGGTCCCACCATTTCCAATCCCGGTCCGATATTGTTAAAGCACGATACGACCGCAGTAAGGTTCGTGGTCAAAGAAAGTCCGTCAATGGATACGAGCAGAAAGCTTACCAGAGTAATCACAACATACGCTACCAGATAGGTGTTTGTGTTTTCCAGCACATCCTCGCTGATCCTGCGCCCGTTCACGCGTACCACTTCCACACGGTGTGGATTGAGCACCCTTCTTGTGTTACGGCGCAGATTTTTAAGGAGAAGCACCACACGTCCGCATTTCAATCCGCCTCCGGTACTTCCCGCACAGGCACCCACGATCATGAGCGCAAACAGAATTCCCTTCGAGAAGCTTGGCCACAGATCAAAATCCGTTGTCGCAAATCCGGTCGTTGTCACAATACTGGCAACCTGGAAAGCCGCATGCCTTATCGTCTCACCGATCGTATCGTAATAACCGCGCAGATTTAAGACGATCAGCACAATACTTCCGAGAACGATCGTAAAATACATCCGAAGCTCCTCGTCCTCAAATACCGCTTTGACATGCTTGATCATAAGGAGATAGTAGCAGCCGAAGTTTACACCAAAAAGCAGCATAAATACAGTGCATACATTCTGGATATACGGGCTGTACCCGGCGATACTGTCGTTTTTGATACCAAATCCTCCGGTACCTGCCGTACCCATCGCCGTACATACCGCTTCAAAAAGCGACATGCCTCCGAATAACAGGAAGATAATATTCAAAATCGTCAGTAAGATGTACATCATATACAAAATACGTGCCGTAGTACGCATCTTCGGAACAAGCTTTCCGACGGTCGGTCCCGGGCTCTCCGCGCGCAGAAGATGCAGCGTAAAGCCGCTTCCCTTGTCGCCCCTTTCGCCCACAGCCAGAAGGAATACAAGTACACCCATTCCACCTAACCAGTGACTGAAGCTCCGCCAGTAAAGTATGCCTTTGGACAAGCCTTCCACATTCGATAAAATGGAAGCTCCGGTCGTTGTAAATCCGGATACGATCTCAAATAATGCATCTAAGAAATTCGGGATCTCCCCCGATATAAAGAAAGGAAGACATCCCAAAAGACTCATAAAGATCCAGCTCATGCCGACACATACAAGTCCCTCTCTTGCATAGAAACGTCGTACCGCATGGCGGCACAGAGCATACAGAACCGATGCAACAGCGGCTGTAATCACAATGGATAATGCAAATCCCCATATCCCCGGAATATTGCGTTCTAATACACTGATCAACAATGCAGGCAGCATAAATGCAGCCTCCACAAACAGAATCTGGGAAATGAACTTTCCCATCATTTTATAGTTCATAATTTCCTCACTCAAATATATCGTTAATCTGCAAAAGCGCCATACCGCTCTTGGCCACGACAATCAGGGAATCGCCCTTCTGATACATCGAATCACCACTCGGAATCTCCGTCTTGCTTCCGTGACTGATACAAACGATCAGGACATTCGCCTTCGTCTTCATCTCGCGGAGCGGAGTACCGATATAACGAGTCTTCTCATCCACAACAAACTCTAATGCTTCTGCCTGCCCCTCCGCAATATTATGAAGTGTCAGCGCCGCACCTGCCGTATTTTGCATTGCACGCACATACCGCACGATATTATTGCAGCATAATTCTTTCGGACAGACCACGCTTCCAAGTCCTAATGTGTCATGGATATTATGAATCTCCATATGCCCAACCTTTGTGATGACCTGCGGCACGCCACAGTTCTTCGCATAAAGTGAGATAATCATATTCATTTCATCAATTCCGGTCATCGAAACCAAAGCGTCACAGTCTGAGACACCCTCGCTCTCCAACAGGAACTGGCTGCTCGCGTCTCCATGGATCACACATACCTCCTTCGGAAGCTTGTCAGACAACTCCACGCAGCGATCCTCGTCCTGTTCGATCAGCTGTACGGTAACGCCATCCCTCGCAAGACGCTCCGCCAAATAGTAGCCGATTCGTCCGCCTCCACAGATAATAACACGCTTTGCCTTGTGTGTGATGACACCGAGATTCTTAAGCAAAATCGTCAGATTCTCGGACGGTGCCGTAACAAAGACACGGTCTCCCTCCTGCAATACAAAATGTCCGTCCGGAATCTGGGCAACCCCCTTGCGGCTGACCGCGCAGACCAATACCTTGCATTTGATGATACTGTCCAGATCATTGAGTGCAACATTACAAAGCTTGCTGCCCTCATCGATACGAAGTTCTACGATCTCCACACGGCTTTTGGCAAAGGTATCTCTCTGTAAAAATCCCGGGTACTTGATCAGACGCTCGATCTCTCTTGCCGCCTGCTTCTCCGGATTGACCATCATTGACAGGGAATACACATCCCGCATCGTAAAAATCTGCTTTCCGTATTCCGGATTACGAATTCTTGCGATCGTATGAATCTTTGGATTTAACCCATGTGCCGTCATACAGCAAAGCAGATTGATCTCGTCCGCACTCGTTGCGGCGATCAGCAGATCCGCTTTCCGTACATCTGCACTCTCTAACACGCGCATGGAGGCACAGTTACCCTGCACCCCCATGACGTCATATCTTTCCACGCTGGAATCTAATACTTTCTGGTTTGAGTCGATCAATGTAAGATCATGCCCCTCCGCTGACAACTTCTGCGTCAGTGTAAGACCAACCTTTCCATCGCCGGCAATGATAATCTTCACGAATAAATTCCTCCGATAATATTTATGTGTTTAACATAGACATTATAGCAACTTACCCGTAAAAAGCAAGAAATACTATTCACATTCGTCAAAGCTTAAGATTGCCTTAAACAGATCTCCATCGATCTGGATCGCGAAATTACCTCCCATCAGTGCGGTCAGGCTTTGGGCGATCGAGAGACCGAGCCCGCTTCCTTCTGTATTTCGCGAGCTGTCTCCACGCACGAATCGCTCCATTAATTCTTCGCTTGAAATGTTTAACTGGTATCTGGATGTGTTGCGGAAAGTCATAATCACCATTCCGTTATATTTTTCCAGATCAATGTACACTCTGGTTCCCGGCTGCGCATACTTACAAATATTGCTCATCAGGTTGTCGATCACACGCCACAGATGCCTTCCGTCCGCCATAATATTTGCCGGAGGCTCCGGAGAACTTACGACGATATCAAGGTCATTCTTCTTCGCGCGGTCCTCAAACTCGCCGACCACCTGCGTCAGCATGACCGTTGCATCACACTGCTCTAAATCCACCTTAATGTTGCCGGTCGAGGCCTTGGACGCCTCCATCAGATCCTCGATCAGTTTCTTAAGCCGTGCCGACTGGCGATCGAGCACCTCCAGATATTCCTGCACCTTCGGATTGTCGATCTCTTCTTTTTCCATGAGATCCACATAGTTGATGATCGATGTCAGTGGTGTCTTGATATCATGTGATACATTTGTGATGAGTTCCGTCTTAAAGCGCTCGCTCTTCATCTGCTCATCCACGGCGCGGGAGATTCCCTGACCGAGATTGTTTAAATGATCCGCATGTATCTTAAACGGGCCGCTCATTCTCTTTGTGTCGATCGGCTGGCTGTAATCACCCTGTACCATACGATTTCCGGCATCAAAAATCTTCTTTAGCTGGAAAGCAATCTTGAACACAAACGGAATCTCCACTAATTTATATAAGAAGAATAGGGAAATCTCCACTCCGGTATCATAATCGGTTGCCCCGATTACGAATAGCTGCAGCAGCGTCAGTACCGTGACTGCAGTGCCAACCCGAACGGAAAGTGCCGTGTTCTCACGGATCTGTGTCACCAGCCAGCGGAATGGACTGCATATCTGATGGCAGATTGTATAATACCAGAATTTTCCGGTCTTCACACGGACCGCCGTACTGGTAAACACAAGAAGCACCAGATACTCTGCAGCTGCGATCAGAAGGAGCATCAAAGCAACGCCAAGCCCTAATGTTATATACATAGAGATGAACGCATCCATACATAACATAACAAGAGCGATGCATCCCGCATCGATCAGTCCGACCATAAGTAAAAGAAGTCCGTATGGAATCTTATCCACCCAGGTAAGGTGAATCTCATCATCCGTCTTTCTTCTTCCTGCTGCCTGCATCAGAAATACAAAGCAAAACAGGAATATCACCGCCGCTATCACGACCCAGATTCCCGATGTCTGACGAAATACACAAATGCGGTTTGTCAACGTATGAACATCGTTCAGGTAGTCTTTTGTGCCGTTTTTGAGTGTCGTTCCTTTAATCAGAGGATCCATGACGGACAAATAAACGGTATACTCTTCAATCTGCTTTCCTTTTAAGGATGTTGCGTCATATTCGAATGTTCCGTCACTGTCCAAATGATACGCTTTCTCCAGAATCAGTTTCTTTTCATCCGGAATACGGTCAACCGTCTCAATGATCGAAGAACCGGCATCCTGAAAAGAAGCCTCATACGAATCAAACAGGAGCACATTATTCTGCTTCATCCATAATTTGATCGTTTTTTCGTCCAACCGTTTTCCGGTTGTATCCTGCGTATAATAAATATCTCCATTCTCTCCTTCTTCGCGGGAAAAGGAGTCATCCGACATATCCGAAGCAGTTTTCCCCGTCCCGTAACAGTAGAATGCATTCATCGTATAATAATTACCGGTGGCACCCTGTCCATAGAACATGCCGTCTTCCTTATCATAGACGATCTTCTGTACCTGACGCGTTCTCCATTGCTCCGTCCAGTACCAGTCCTGATTTGCATATCCAAACAGAAGCGACCACATAGAAGGCTGCATGATCTTATTTTCCACATAGCTTTGGACCGGTACCTTCACAGTGGTCAGCGCCGAATCGGTGTCAAACGATGCATCATTGGTATATAATACTTTTTTTGCGCTCCCATCCGTTGCTTCTACCGCCACGGAATAGCGGATATTTCCCTCATCCAGACCGCTCCAGTCAATGTTGTTTTGGGTATCCTGCGATCCGTCACTGCTCTCCTGCTCCGCAAATGCGCCGCTATCCTGCAGCAGATAGTTTCCATACCCTTCCAGGAGCTGCTTCTGCATCGCTTTTTCCAGTTCCGACTGCTTGATCTGCATTTCCGGTACTGTTCCGAACAGGACAGCCGCCACTGCCGTCACCACGAGCACAAATCCACTGATGATGGCAAGCACAAGCGCCACCATCTTCGCCCAGGTCTGTTTCTTTAACTCTTTCATATTATATTTCCTCCATCTTGTATCCGCGTCCCCAGACGACTTTCAGATAACGCGGCTCCGCCGGATTGTACTCCAACTTTTCGCGCAGATGACGGATATGTACCGCAACCGTATTCTCGATTCCATACGGGCTGTCCTTCCACACCGTCTCATAGATCTGATTCGGAGAAAATACCTCTCCCGGATGCTCCATAAGAAGCTTTAAGATATCGTACTCCGTTCTCGTCAGATTCACTTTCTCTCCATCTAGAAAAACTTCCTTGGACTTGTCATCCAGCTCGATTCCACCGATTGTAATCCGGCTCGGCTGCACCTGTCCGCTTCCAAGTTGCATATACCTGCGAAGCTGCGACTTCACACGCGCCTGCAGTTCCACCGGATTAAAAGGCTTTGTGATATAATCATCCGCACCGACCGTAAGCCCTAACACCTTGTCGGTATCTTCGCTTTTTGCCGTCAGAAGAATCACCGGTACGTTCGAGATCTCGCGGATCTTGACCATCGCCTCAATGCCGTCCATCTCCGGCATCATGATGTCCATCAGTACCAGATGGATTTCCTTGCTTCTTATGATGTCCAATGCCTCTTTTCCGTTATACGCTTCGTAAACCTGATAACCATCACTCTTTAGGTAGATTCCCAAAGCCGTTACAATATCCTTTTCATCGTCACAAACTAAAATATGATACATAATTAAACCGCCACCTCGTATTCATGATTAATCATACATACAT
>URQG01000077.1 GCA_900549895.1 uncultured Lachnobacterium sp. | reverse complement strand
GCTCGGAGATGTGTATAAGAGACAGACATAAATCCGTATAAATATACATAAATTTGTGAATATTTGCTATTTACGGACGGCGAAAGGTGTACTATATTATTAAAGTACACATTGCAACGTGGCAAATGAATAAAGCGTTGCAAGGAAAGAAGGATATAACATGATTAAAGTCGGAATTATCGGAGCGACCGGATACGCAGGTGCGGAACTGGTTCGCATCCTGATGAATCATAAAGAAACAGAGATCAAGTGGTTCGGTTCACGAAGCTACATTGATCAGAATTATGCAGATGTATACCAGAACTTTTTTGAAATCGTCGATGCAAAATGCCTTGATGATAATATGGAAGAACTTGCTTCCCAGGTAGATGTTATCTTTACCGCGACACCGCAGGGATTCTTAGCCGGTGTGTTGAACGAGGAGATCTTAAGCAAAGTGAAGATTGTTGATTTAAGTGCGGATTTTCGAATCAAAGATGTTGCTACTTATGAAAAGTGGTACAAGATCGAGCACAAGAGTCCACAGTTTATTGAGGAAGCGGTCTATGGTCTGTGTGAGATCAACCGTGACAAGGTGACAACGAAGACGCGTCTCGTTGCCAATCCTGGTTGCTATACAACCTGTTCCATCCTGACTGCTTATCCACTTGTCAAGGAAGGAATCATTGATCCGGATACACTGATTATCGATGCAAAGTCCGGAACATCCGGAGCCGGAAGAGGAGCAAAGACGCCGAACCTGTTCTGTGAAGTCAATGAGAGCATGAAAGCATACGGTGTCACTACGCATCGTCATACACCGGAGATCGAGGAGCAGCTTGGTTATGCGGCCGGAAAGGAAATCGTTGTTAACTTTACACCGCATCTTGTTCCGATGAATCGCGGTATTCTTGCTACAGAGTATGCATCACTCAATAAGAAGGCAGACGGCACATATCCGTCGTACGAGGAGATTAAGGCCGTATACGATAAATATTATGCAAAGGAACGTTTTGTACGAGTCCTGAAGCGAGGCGTATGTCCTGAGACCAAGTGGGTGGAAGGCAGCAACTATGTTGATGTCAATTTTGTGATCGATGAGAGAACGCACAGAGTTGTCATGATGGGCGCTTTGGACAATCTGGTCAAGGGCGCAGCCGGTCAGGCGGTACAGAATATGAATCTTCTGTTTGGTCTTGACGAGGCAGAAGGATTAAAGATGGTTCCTATGTTCCCATAAAGGAGAAAAGGCATCGCAGAAATTAGGATGGAGTCGTTTTTGGCACAATAAGATGTGCAGAAAACGGAGCTTCAAAAGAAGGAAGTACAGGTAATGAAAGATTTTACATATAACATTCGGGTAATGACAGAAGCAGATTACGAAGAGGTTTATGCACTGTGGATGGGAATCCACGGATTTGGAATCCGCTCCATTGATGATTCGAAGGAGGGGGTCAGCCGCTTCTTAAAGAGAAATCCGACAACGAGCATGGTTGCAGTGGCGGACGGCAGGATTGTCGGCGCGATCCTCTGCGGACACGACGGACGACGAGGCTGTCTGTACCATGTGTGCGTGCATGAAAATTACAGAAAGCATGGGATCGGTAAAGCGATGGCGGTAGCGTGTATGCGCGCATTGCAGGAGGAACAGATCAATAAGGTCAGCCTGATCGCGTTCAAGAGCAACGAGCTTGGTAATCAGTTCTGGAAGGGAGCCGGATGGTGTTTTCGCGAGGATTTGAATTACTATGATTTTCCGTTGAATGAGGCAAATATAATGAAATTTAATCAATAGAAATCCTTCCGTTCCGTGCGATGGAGCTGATACAAAAAAGAGAGAAAGTGAGAGCAGTTATGAGTGAGAATATGGATGCAGTTATGGAAAAAGCACAGGTGCTGATCGAGGCACTTCCTTATATCCAGCGTTTCAACCGCAAAATCATTGTTGTAAAATACGGCGGGTCTGCGATGGTAGATGAAAAGTTAAAGGAACATGTGATTCAGGATGTTACCCTTCTTAAACTGGTTGGTTTTAAGCCGATCATTGTACACGGTGGTGGTAAGGAGATCAGCAAGTGGGTTGCAAAGTCCGGAATGGAACCGGAGTTTATCAACGGTCTGCGTAAGACCGATGAGCCGACGATGGAGATCGCTGAGATGGTATTAAACCGTGTGAATAAGTCTCTCGTTAAGATGGTGGAAGAACTCGGGGTCAATGCAGTCGGTATCAGCGGTAAGGACGGCGGACTTCTTAAGGTTGATAAGAAGCTGTCGGACGGACAGGATATCGGATATGTCGGAGAGGTCAAGGAAGTGAATCCGAAGATCCTTTACGATCTGCTTGAGAATGATTATCTCCCGATCGTCTGCCCGATCGGATTGGATGACAATTACGATACATACAATATTAATGCGGATGATGCAGCCTGTGCGATCGCACGTGCCGTATCGGCTGAAAAGCTTGCATTCCTGACCGATATTGAGGGTGTATATAAGGATCCGAGCGATAAGTCAACGCTGATCTCCGAACTTTCCGTATCGGAAGCAAGAGAACTGATCACAGACGGATATATCGGTGGCGGAATGCTTCCGAAGCTGAATAACTGTATCGATGCGATCGAGAATGGTGTATCGCGTGTGCATATCTTAGACGGACGAATTGCACATTGCCTGTTGCTTGAAATCTTTACGAATAAAGGAATCGGTACGGCTATCCTCGGGGACAGTGACAACCGCTTTTATAATGAGAATGAAAAGTAACACCTCGTCTCAGCTGAGGCAGTAGTAGGAGGTCCGGTATGCGGGCTGCCATTTTGGAAAGGAAGTTAAGTAATGAACAAACAGGAATATATCGACACTGCGGAGCAGGAATTATTACATACCTACAATCGATTCTCACTTGTGCTTGATCACGGCGAGGGTGTGTACTTATACGACACGGACGGAAAGCAGTATCTTGATTTTGCGGCGGGTATCGCCGTATGTGCACTCGGATACGGTAACAAGGACTATAATGATGCATTGAAGGCACAGGTAGATAAGCTTCTTCACACATCAAACCTTTATTACAATGTACCTACTATTGAGGCTGCGAAGAAAGCACTTAAAGCGAGCGGAATGGACCGCATTTTCTTTACGAACAGCGGTACAGAGGCAATCGAGGGAGCCATCAAGGCTGCCAAGAAGTATGCTTTCACAAGAGACGGACATGCAGGACACGAGATTATCGCGATGAACCATTCGTTCCACGGAAGAAGTATCGGTGCACTCTCTGTTACGGGAAATGCACATTATCAGGAGCCGTTTGAGCCGCTGATGCCGGGCGTAAAGTTCGCGGATTTTAATAATCTTGAGAGCGTAAAGGCACAGATTACTGACAAGACCTGTGCAATCATTATGGAAACCGTTCAGGGTGAGGGCGGTATCTATCCGGCGGAAAAGGAATTTATCGAGGGTGTCCGCGCACTCTGTGACGAGAAGGATATCTTACTGATCCTCGATGAGATCCAATGCGGTATGGGACGTACCGGCGAGATGTTTGCATGGCAGAATTACGGTGTGAAGCCGGATATTATGACTTGTGCGAAGGCACTTGGCTGCGGCGTGCCGGTCGGTGCTTTCTTTATGACACAGAAGGTTGCCGACAAGTCGCTTGCACCTGGAGATCACGGTACAACGTATGGCGGAAATCCATTTGTCGGAACAGCGGTATCAACGGTATTTGATTTGTTTGAAAAACAGAAGATCCTTGATAACGTGCATGAGGTTGCACCTTATCTTGAGCAGAAGCTGGATGAACTTGTTGCCAAGTATGATTTCCTGACAACAAGACGAGGCATGGGACTGATGCAGGGACTTGTATGTACACTTCCTGTCGGTCAGGTATCGGCCAAGGCGTTGGAGCAGGGACTTATTATCATTACCGCAGGCGCGGATGTTATTCGTATGGTTCCGCCGCTTGTCATTGAAAAGAAACATGTCGATGAAATGATTGAGAAGCTGGAAAAAGCACTGTTGGCTGTAAAAGGGTAATTGATCGAAAAGAAAATGCTGTTGTCCGGATATGCGGATAGCAGCATTTTTATATTTGGTCATGGATAAAATTTATAATTGCGTTTGCAGAAAAATGAATTTTGCAGTTCGCAATGAAATATACTTGTAATAATTGTAAAAAGTAGTTAAAATAGAGAGTGCATTGAGACTTCCTCTGCGCATGCCGGAGAGGAGACAAATATGAAAAATAAGATGAAAGCGTGTATGATCTTACTGTGTATGTTGTTGTGTGGATGTGGTGCATCAGACACCGAGACATATCTTATGACGACACAGGAGACGCAGATACCGGTGGAGAGCGAGGCTTTACTCTCGGATACAGAAGATGTAACGGATAAGAGTGAGGCGCCGCTTCTTGTGTATGTCTGCGGAGAAGTTGCAAGCCCGGGAGTGTATGAGCTGCCGGCGGGGGCACGGGTGTGTGACGCAGTGGACGCTGCAGGCGGATTTACCAGGAAAGCAAGTCGCGATTACTGGAATCTGGCGGAAGCCCTGACTGACGGACAGATGATTTCTTTTCCGACAGAGGAAGAAGCTGCTGAGCGTAGAAAGTATGATACGGACGGAAATACATCGGCAGATACAACTTTTGCGGATCCGGAAACGGACGGCAAAGTGAATATCAATACTGCGGATGTAAATCAGTTGCAGCAGTTGTCAGGAATCGGGCAGACGCGGGCGGAGGCGATTGTTGCGTATCGCAACGAACATGGTGTTTTTGCCAGGGTAGAGGATATTATGAAGGTATCCGGCATCAAGAATGCGCTTTTTGAAAAAATGAGAGACGACATAACTGTCGATTGAGGTGTGAGATGGCAAAGAAAGTTCTCGTAGTGGATGATGAGAAGCTAATTGTAAAAGGAATTCGATTCAGTCTGGAACAGGACGGCATGGATGTGGATTGTGCATACGACGGAGAAGAGGCACTGGCGATGGCACGTGCGAATGAGTATGATATGATTCTTCTTGATATTATGCTGCCGAAGATGGATGGATTTGAAGTATGTCAGGCAATACGTGAATTTTCGGATATGCCGATCGTGATGCTGACCGCCAAGGGCGATGATATGGATAAGATCCTGGGGCTTGAATATGGTGCGGATGATTATATCACGAAGCCTTTTAATATATTGGAAGTGAAGGCGAGAATCAAGGCAATCATGCGCCGTACTTACGGTCCGCGTGAGAAGAAGGAGACGACTTCCGTGATCGTTAAGGGAGATCTTCGTCTGGATTGTGACAGCCGCAGGCTGTTTATCCATGATAAGGAAGTAAATCTTACAGCCAAAGAGTTTGATCTGTTAGAGCTTCTTGTGAAGAATGAGAATAAAGTATACAGCAGAGAGGATCTGCTCGGTCTGGTATGGGGCAAGGATTATCCGGGCGATGTGCGTACCGTGGATGTTCATGTGCGTCGTCTTCGCGAAAAGATTGAGGCGAACCCGAGCGAGCCGAAATATGTCCATACCAAGTGGGGTGTGGGCTACTACTACAGTCAGAAGTAGAATACGAAAGTAGAAAGGTTATTTCATGCATCGTAGCAAGCAGTTTCTGCAATTTATTAAAAGTTTAAAATTTCGATTCATCCTATTAATTATTGTGATCGCGATTGTGCCGAGTCTGGTGCTGGCATCGGGAATTCTGCATTCCTATGCGGCGCGGGCTGTGGCTATCCGCGAGAGCGAGATCCTAAGTCAGGCCAAGATTCTGGCAAATCAGATTGCGACAAGTGAATATATGTCCCAGGATAATGCGACGGAATCCAGTACGATACAGGCACAGATCGACATGCTTACAACGATCTATGACGGGCGTGTGATCATTGTGGACAAGGATTTCTGCGTGTACCATGACACGTATAATCTGGACGATAACAAGATTATTATTGCGGAAGAGGTTGTGCGCAGTTTCCTCGGTGAAGATATTACGCATTATGATTCGGAAAACCATTATATTGAGATGACGATTCCGATCATTGATCCGAATGATGCGTCCAATACAGTGGTCGGCGTTATGCTGATCAGTGTTTCAACCGATAATATTCAGCTGAATCAAGCATATCTGCGACAGATTGCGACGATCATTGTTTTGGTTGTAACCATTACCTGTGTATTTTTTGCCATATTGATACTTCTTCATTTCCTGAAGCCTTTGCAGAAGATTTCGGATGGGATTGCGGCAATCAAGGAGGGGTATGGAGACGACTGTCTTCAGGTCAATGATTATTCCGAAACGATACAGATCTGTGAGCGGTTCAACCAGATGCTTGGACGAATGAAGGCCATGGATGATTCCCGTCAGGAGTTTGTATCCAATGTGTCGCATGAGCTTAAGACACCATTGACTTCTATGAAGGTTTTGGCGGATTCCATCAACAGTATGCCGGATGCGCCGAAGGAGCTTTATCAGGAGTTTATGGAGGATATCACAAACGAGATCGAGCGAGAGACAAAGATCATCAATGATCTGTTATCACTTGTTAAGATGGATAAGGCGGCAGCAGATCTGAATGTTTCTACGATCAATGTGAATGAATTGCTGGAACAGATTTTAAAGAGACTGCAGCCGATTGCAGATAAGCAGAGAGTTGAACTTGTGCTGGAGAGCTTCCGACCGGTTACAGCGGAAGTGGATGAAGTTAAGATCACGCTTGCCATCACAAACCTTGTGGAAAATGCGATCAAATACAATCGTAACGACGGCGAGGGATGGGTACATGTATCGCTGAATGCGGATCATCAGTATTTCTACTTAAAGGTGGAGGATTCGGGAATCGGTATTCCTGAGGAATCGCTCGAGCATATTTATGAGCGTTTCTACCGCGTAGATAAGTCCCATTCGCGTGAAATCGGTGGAACGGGACTTGGTCTTGCAATCACGAGAAATTCGATTCTGATGCATCGCGGAGCAATCAAGGTGCATTCGGTTCTTGGAGAGGGAACAACATTTGATGTACGAATTCCGCTGAACTATATTGCATAGGAGAATTCTATGAAGAAAAAGTTATTTGCCACATTGCTTTTGCTGGTAACAATGTTACTTCTTGTGGCGTGTGGAAACCAGAAAAAAGATGATAAATATGTTGCTTTTTATCTGAATGCGGATATGACAAAGATTGTCCCGCAGGAGGTTGAATTACAGGCAACGGATACGACGGGACAGATTCAGGAGCTGCTTCAGATTCTGCAGGAACAACCGGAGGATGCGGGACTTCGCCAGACGATTCCGAAGAATATAAAAGTTCTCGGGGTGACGGAGGTCGCGTACCAGGTAACCGTTGATTTTAATCAGGATTATTATGAACTGAATCCGACGGATGAGATTCTGACTCGTGCAGCAATAGCAAAGACATTGTTACAGTTGGGGAAATATCCGTATGTTCAGTTTACCGTGGAATCAAAGCCACTTGAGACTGCTGCAGGGACGACTGTTGGCGCAATGAGCGAGGACAGTTTTCTGGAGAATCCGGGTGAACAGATCAATTCCAGTCAGAAGACAACGCTTACGCTTTATTTCTCCAGTAAAGATGGAACAAAACTGGTTCCGGTGAAACGGGAAGTGCATTACAGTTCCAATATTTCTTTGGAAAAGCTGGTTATGGAGCAGTTGATGGAAGGACCTAAGACAAAGGGGATTCTTGCTACAATTCCAACCGGAACAAAACTGATTACAATTACCGTTGTAGACGGGGTATGTTATGTGAATCTTGATGAGACTTTCCTGAATCAAAATCAGGAGATTTCCGAGCAGGTTGTGCTCTATTCGATTGTTGATTCGTTGACGGAACTGTCGAGTGTGAGCAAGGTACAGATTTCCATCAACGGAGATACAAGCGGTAAGTGCCGTTACACGTATGATCTGTCGCCGATGTACGAGCAGGATCTGAGTATGGTAGACAGCGGAGAGGAAGAGGTAGATTCAACACAGTGAGAAAAAGACCGATCACTTTGCTTGCGTGTATGTTTCTGACCGGTATCTTGTGGAAGTGGACAGGCCTGATCCTTAGTTCTGACTCTTATACACATCTGACGCTGCCGACGATCTTACGCGTGTAG
>URQG01000076.1 GCA_900549895.1 uncultured Lachnobacterium sp. | reverse complement strand
ATATAATATTTTCGAAGGAAATATGCCGGTGCACAGCTCCATGCATGACAGTAACTGTTGACAATGGTTCCTCCATACGGGGATTCATCCGGATTCTTCGGATTATATAACTCCCAGAAGGTATCTGCACCAAGCCTTGCCATGCCGCCCCAGTATTCTTTTATGACTGCAAGAGCTTCCCTGTCTGCCCCGCATTTGATCAGCGCCTCAATGTAATAGTGATACATATACGGTGTCACCATCTCGAGAGCCTCTTTGCTTTCCACAACACGTTGCAGGATCTCAAGTCCCTCTTTCGCATCGACCACGCCCCCAAGAATCAGCCAGACCTGACTTGCATAAGAGATCTGTCTGCTTTTCCCGCTGACAAAAAGCCCTTCCGATTCATCGTAGAAATACGCTTTGGCTGCATCACGGTAGATTTCATAAGTTTCTTTTAAGCATTCCGCATCACGGCTTTCCCCTAATTCCTGTGCGATCGCGATCGCGCTCTGCATCGCATACAGTAGAACGCCCTGCGCACCTGCCTGCTTATTCAGTTCCAGCGACCAGTCAAGAAAGCACCAGCCCATCACATCCGAGTCTCTGACAATACCGTCGTCCACTTGTTTCTGTGCCAGCGAGATCTGCTTTCTTGCCATGTCCCACAGATCACGAAGCGCTTCTTTGTCTCCGGTTTGTGTATAATAATCCCACAGTGCAACCACATACAGAAGTGAATAATCAAACATACATGTATCATCCACTTCCGGCTCCGGCTCCAGGAAAACACAGGCTCCGATCTGACCGTTTTCCATCGGTAATGCTCCAAACAGATACAGACAACCTTTTACCATATCATTCATCTGATAAGTCTCGTAATTGGCAAGTGCCTGCAGACGAAGATCGCCCATCCAGAGTCTCTGGTCACGCTTCGGTCCGTCCTCAAATACTTTCTGCATACAGTCATGCAGCGTATTGCAGGCAATGCGGTCGATCTGTTCCAGCTCCTTATCCGCATTGTGATATGCATGTAAAAGGCGATCATCTGCGGAGGACAGTGCCGTTACTGTGGCATTTTCCATAACCAGATCAAATTTGGAACTGATGTCAAGCACTTCGATCCTCACGTAGCGAAACGAATATCTTCTCGGTAAAGAATATTCTCCCGGAACAAGATCAATATGTACCTGCTCCTGCTGTACCCATGCCGAACAGATCCATCCCTGATAATCTTCCACGCGCTCTTCGAATTCTTTTTTGTTTTCGGCAAACGAAATACGAAGCCATACCGGCGCATCCGGATGTGAGCGCTCATATCCAAGCTTTAATTTCAAATGTCCTACCAGGTGCCGTCCGAAATCAATTTCAACGGAATCCCCCTTCTTAAGAGGCTTTCCGAAAGCCTCTGTCATTACAGGTTCCACCACCGTCTCTTTTACTTCCGGTAACAACTGTAACGCTTTATCCAATAATTTCATATTCTTTACCATAACTTCTCACTCTTACCACTTTAAATACTCTTTTCCGCAGAACGGATCCACCGGATTTCTGCCGGTAAATGTGCTTCTTCCCATGATTTTTTCCACAACGCTTTCAATCACGAACTCACTGTTGGAATATCCGTTGATATAAGTTTTGATCATCGGCACATCAATCAGATGATACGGATTGGCGAGACTGATGAAAAGAACCGGACGCTCTGCAACAAACCACGGAACATTGTTTCCGTTTCCCCAGAATGTGTACCAGGAAAGACGGTTTGTCACTTTATTGGAAGCATTCTCGACATTTCCGATATAGATGACAAGATCATAACTCTCCCGGAATGTATGGACATCAAATTTTGCTGTCTCAAAATTCTCCTGCTCATAGATTGTTACGTCAAAACCTTCTTTTACAAGCTTGCTTCGGAAACTCTCAAGCACTCTCTCATTCGACGGGAAGTCACCCATGATCTCAAGTAATACCTTTTTGGTCTTCCGCGGATTCAACGGCAACAGCTTCTGTGTATCCTTTACCAGTGTAACCGCAGTGTCTGCACTCTTCTTTGCCCATGCGACATGCTCATCCGAACGCAATACAACCAGCGCGTCTTCCGTCGGCACGATCTTGTCCTTGGCTTTCTTATGAAGACCGAGTGATGCCTTTGTTGCAAGAATTCGTGTGATTGCTTCATCCAGACGCTGTTCGGATAAGATGCCGTGCTTGTATCCGTTTAACATGTACTGATAATCTTCATCCAGATCTTTATTGAACAGGAACATATCGCATCCGGCTTCGATCGCATAAGGCACAGCCTTCTCTCTTTCCATCGCACAGCTGAAACCAACCATACAGGTAGAATCCGTAACGATCAGCCCGTTAAAGCCAAGCTTTTTGCGGAGCAATCCTTTTAACAGTTCCGGCGAAAGCGTTGCAGGAACCAATTTATCCGGGAAGTCTGGGTTGTAAGCTTTCTGGTAAGCCGGCTGTGCAATATGGCCGACCATTACCGTCTGTGCTCCCGCCCGGATCAGTCCGCTGTAAATTTTTCCGTAAGTTGCATCCCACTCTTCGCAGGAGAGAGTGTTTACGCTGGTCAGAATATGCTGATCGACCTCATCACAGCCGTCTCCCGGGAAATGCTTGATTGCAACAAGTACATTCTCTTCTTTCGCAGCTTTCATATAATTCAGACCGCAATTTAAAACCAAATCTGGATCATCACCGTATGTACGCACATTCGTAATCGGATTTCTCCAGTTTCTGTCAATATCGACAACCGGCGCAAATGCCCAGTTACATCCCACCGCTGCGCCCTCGCTGCAGCTTACTTTGCCTAACCTGTATGCATCTTTTGCATCTCCTGTCGCAGCAATCTGCATCTGCTTTCCGTACTGTGTTCCGTCCGTTGCGATTCCGCATCCGCCATCCTCAAGATTGGCACCGATCAGAAGCGGAATCTTGCTGTGTTCCTGCAAGTAACGATGTGTCTGCTGCATTTCCTTTGACTCACCGCATCGATACATGATACCGCCGATATGATGCGAAAGCATAACATGTTCGAGATAATCCACATCTCCGGAATATCCGATCGGCACAAATAACTGACCGATCTTTTCTTCCAAAGTCATTGCTTTTTTTGTATTTTCAACCCATTCAATATCCTCTTTGGAAAGAGAAAAAGGCGCTTTTGTCAAATTGATCATGTTTTTTCTTCCTCCAACCTTTTCTACTTGCGTTTTCCTGTAAATGCACTGACTAATAGATGTTCATTGCTCAGATAAATCAGAAAGACTACCAATAATACAGCGTTGATAATTGCCTGCATGGATGCATTTACTTCATTGGAGAATACCGCAAAAGTAGAATTCAGCATGGACATACATAAAGCAGCAAGTAAAAAACCGATCTTCTCATTTGTAAAGCGGCTGATGTAAGAGCCGATAAACATTGGAAGGAATGCCGTAAACATTATGCTGATGGAACCAAAGTTAAGCTGTCCGCCATTGATGGTCGTACTTCTTGCTGCATTTAAGAAACCGACGATTCCCATGAGACCTCCGCAGATCACGTAACATCCGATTGCATTCGGAATTTCTCTTATTCCGGTATTGACCGCAACCTTCTGACCATTCTTTAAAGCATTGTAATCATAACCGAACTTCGTATAATCAAAGACAACAATACTGATCACAAGCACCGCGGCAATAATAAGTGCTGCATAGATCCAGTTTCCGGTAAACGCTGTCATGGATTTATTCTGTACTTCCTTCATGACATAACGGCCTTCGGTAATCGTAAATAAGATTCCTTCATAGATCAAAGTCACGCCGAGTGAAGTAATGATCGGCGGCAAATGCAAAACTACATACAGTAGCCCCGAAACCAGTCCGAGCAACATACCAAACAATAAAGTCAGTAACAACATCATCGGTGCGCTTCCCTGTCCTCCGCCCAAAACGGAATATGTAACCTTCGCTCCCAATACAGAAGAAAGCAATGCCATGGAACCTAACGAGAAATCAAAACGTCCGCTGTTGAGATTAATGGATAAAGCGATCGTTGTAAGCATGACAATGGCAATATAAACGACAAAATTATCAAAACTTGTCATATTCGTGATCATCGTTCTTCCTTTTGCCACACAGATTCCCTGTAGCAGTACCGCCACCAGAACCGGTATTGCAAGTGCTCCGATCAGATTTTTTATACCAAGTTTTTTCTTATTTTTCATGTTATCTTCTCCTCTCTACTTTTATGGGATAATTTATACCCTCTCCAAATAAATGAACCATCTGTTTTCATCTATTGGGAGAAGGTGCGGCTTCCCGAAGAAGCCGCTACCGTATAATGAATAAGTGAATTACTTAGAAGAAACCAGTTCATTCATCGTATCATATGTGACGTCATCTCCAATAATCTGATCCAATGTCTCCTTGTTATAAATCGGATTATCACCATTATCATTCTTGTAGAATTCATCAAATGTTGCACTATCGGTTGCTACCTGATAATTCTGGCTGAGAGAGACTGCATTACCCTGAGCATCACGGATGACGTTTCCGTTGATCGCATTCATAACCAGTGCGAAAGCAGGTCCTACCGATGAAGAATATTTACCAGCAAGGTATACAAGCTTTCCGTTTGCAATTGCCTCTCCGTTGCTCTCAGTGAAAGAATCAATGTCAGAGAATTCGATACCTGCTGCGTTTAACTGCTGTGTAAAAAATGTTGTTGCCATTCCGACGGAGATAAATGCATCCGGAGCTGCCTGGATTGCTGCATTGATCTCATCGGTTGTTGTATCGCCGTATCCCTGTAAGTAAGATACAACTTTAATATCTCCGGAGATCTTGGATAAATCGACACTCTGATCACCAAAGATCATGCCGACAACGTCCGACTCTTCTGTTGCACCGCCATAGGAAAGTCCCAGTCCTGCAAGCACACCTGCCACACGATATACATGCATTGGATTTGGAATAAATGCCCCGTAGATCGCAACATTCTTAACACCCTTATCCGCAAAGTATTTACCCATCTCAACACCTGCTTCATATTCGGTGTCCATGCTCGGTCCAACCTGTCCAAGGAAATACTCATCTGTTTTGTATTTCTCAAACTGCTCATCATCCAGTGTACCGGCTGCAACTGCGTAATAGATCTTGTTCTCTTCACATGTCTCGATCTGTAGTGCACGATCGTTGCTTGAAAGAGAGATGACTGCCTGGTATCCCTGCGAAGCAAACTTTTCGATTGCCGACTTCTCGCTTGCCGCATCCTTAAGTTCGTCTGTGTAAGTAAAGGTTACGCCATACTGGTCTGCAACATAATTCTCATAATAAGAACGGAAACCCAATGCCTCCTCGCCACTGACATCCTGAACCAGAACACCGATCTTGACATCACCTGCCGGCTTCGACTCCTTCTGTGTACTTGAAGTGCTCGTATCATTTGTTGCGTTGTTTGCATCATTCTTGCTTCCGCAGCCTGCCAGCATTGTCAGCGACATTGCTGCAACAAGTCCGAGGCTTAACAGTTTTTTCATTGCTTTTTTCATAAATTTCTTCCTCCCTATTTGTGTTTGAAATTATATCTTTAACACATTATGTGTTAAATTCGTTTATCTCGGTAACATCTGCGAACGGTAATTCACGCTTGCTACATATACAACAATCAGGAAAAATACCGCACTTACGATCTGTGTAATGCCATATCCCGAAGTTGAATCAATAAGCAGATCTAAAATATTGTTTAATACAATGTAAGAAAATCCTCCGACCACAGCCGCATAAATTTTCGATCTGGCTCCGCCGGAGATCGGCATACCGCCAAATACAATGGCAACCATGATGTTCATTCCGATATCGCCGGCCGTTGTTGTTGTTACGGACGGTGTATAGACCAATGTCATAAAGGCACCGATTCCGACTCCGGTTCCCGCCAGAAGGAACCCTAAGATTGCATAGGTATTGTATTTGATACCGGAAAGCTGTGCACAGATCGGGTTTCCGCCTACAAACTTTTCTCTTCTTCCGAATTTAGTGTAATCAAAAATGAATACGCATACTGCAACCCAGATCACTAAAACCACAATCTTAAAAACAGAATTATCCAGATGCTTTACAACTTCACTCGGAATGCTGATTCCTCCGACAGCACCGCCTTTTGTTGTAATAATCTGCGATGCAATCGCAGAAAGCACAGACATCATCGCCACCGTCGTGACAAACACCGGAATATGAAAAATCGATGCAAGTACAGAATTAAGCAGTGAACATCCAATTCCCGATAATAAAATAACCACGATCATCAGAACAAAATTTTCGGTTGCATTATAGGTGATCACGCCCATCGTGGCCGCAAAAAGTGTTGCGGCACCCAAACTGATATCAAAGGATCCCAGTGTATAGATAAAGATTGCTCCCGTTGCAACAATTGATAATACAATGCCTTCATTAAATATGATCTTGATATACATATCCAGACGATATCCCTTGCTGCTTACGATTCCGCAGAATACCGCAAACAGTACGATAAGTGCCGCAAAAGGCAACGCACCTATCATTATTTTTTTACTCTTCGTCATCCCTCTTTGCCTCCTAAATCATATATTCGATGATCTGTGCATCGGAAAGTGTTTCGCTTCGCTCAAATTCCGCAGAGATCTCACCATCCTTCATGATCAGAATACGATCGCTCATTCCGATCAGTTCCGGTAACTCCTCGCTGATCATAAGGATTGATTTTCCTTCATTTTTCAGTTTCACCATCAACTGGTACATCGCCTGTTTTACACCGATATCCACGCCTCGGGTCGGGCAATCCAGAATAAGGATTTCGCTTCCGCATCCGATCCACTTTCCGAAAACAACCTTCTGTTTGTTTCCTCCGGAAAGCTGCGATACTGTCTGATCTCTTCCCGCACATTTGATCGACAATTCTTCAATCTGATGATTGACATATTTTTTCTCACGGCTTTTCAGAACAAGGAAATCATGGATTGCGAACTCACTCATTCCCGCGATGGAAATATTGTCTTCAATGCTTGCACTAAGGCATAACGATTCAACATCTCGATCCTTTGATACATATCCTACACGTTTCTTCATTGCGGTCGCCGGACTGTCAATAACGGTTCCATCTTCCACCATAACGCTTCCCTCTTCCGGTTTTAAAGCACCAAAGCATGCCTTCCCGAGCGAATGCATTCCGCAATGTGCCAGTCCTCCGATTCCAACGATCTCACCTTTATGTACCTGAAAGGAAATCCCCTTCATTCGATCGGAATATACAAGATTCTTTACATTCAACGCCACTTCCGGTTGTGCACTCGCCTTAGAATCACTTCGATAATAATCACCCTGCAGCTCTCTTCCGATCATACTCGCACGAATTGCTCCGGCCTCGAACTCTGCCTTTTCAAATGTCCGGATGATCTTACCGTCTCTGAGAACGGTTAATGTATCGCAGACTTCCATGATTTCATCCAGATCATGAGAAATAAAGATTACGGATTTATTCTCTTTGCGGAAACGGTTCATAATATCATACAAAATACCTCTTCCATCATGGGATAATGCCGTGCTAGTCTCATCGATCACAAGGATCTGCGGTTCTTTCATCACAACTTTGGCAATCTCGACAAGCTTTCTTGTCTGAAAATCGAGTTGCTGCATCAGCATATCGCCGGTCACATCATCGACTCCGATATTTTTCATTACTTCGGTTGCGTCCGCATTCATTTTCTTTCGATTGACCAGGCCGAACTTGTTCTTATATTTTTCGGACTCAGCAAGAAAAATATTTTCCGCAACAGTAATTCCCGGTATGGTTCCGCTTTCCTGAACGATCATTCCGATACCATTGTGAAGGGCATCGATCATACTAAGCGGTTTCCATTCCTGCCCTTTAAATATCATCGTACCGCTGTCACACGGCTGCATTCCTGCTACAATCGAAGTAACCGTTGACTTTCCGGATCCGTTTTCTCCGATAAGCCCTCTGATTTCGCCCGGATATACGGTCAGTGATACATCATTTAAAGCCACGGTACTTCCAAATCTCTTATTCATGTTTGCAACTGTTAAAATTGGTTCACTCATTTTTATCACCTCGTCTTTATGCCTATTATAGGTTTTGAGCAATTATCATGTGATTTTGTTCTTTATCTGTTTCACTCAATTTTTTAATGTTTTTTTCGTTCTCACATCTCTTGTAGGTAAAATCCGATGCTGTCTCTTATACA
>URQG01000075.1 GCA_900549895.1 uncultured Lachnobacterium sp. | reverse complement strand
GAGATTACTACGCGTCTCGTGGGCTCGGAGATGTGTATAAGAGACAGCATCACAGATGTCTCCGTAATCTCAAGGTGCAGCCTCCCCGGATTAATTCCATACTGTTCTACAAGACTTGTAAACGTCTCATAAATATCAATAAAATAGAAATCCTTTGGCGAGATATTCACCGAAAGATACATATCCTCCCGTCCTTCATCCGTCCATTCTCTCAACTTCTGACATGTAAGTTCCCATATGTACCTGTCAAGTCGAACGATAGCTCCGTTCTTCTCAAGAATATCGATAAACGCAGATGGTGGCAGATAGCCTTTTTTCGGATGGATCCAACGGACCAGCGCCTCCGCGCCATGGGATTCTCCCTGTCCGTTAACCTGTGCCTGCAGATAGATATGAAACTGTCCGGATGCGATTGCATCGTCCAGTTCTCCCATAATTTCCTGCTCGTTCAACACACTCTGTCGCAGCTTCTCATCGTAATAAGCCAGACGCTTCTGATAATTTCCCTTGATCGTAGCAATTGCCATCTTAGCGCGGTCACACATCACGGATACCGGAAGGTCTTTCTGCACGATTTCATACACCCCAAGATACAACCGGATCGGATATTCGATATCTTTTTCAACATACACCTTCGACTGCGGAACGTTCTGAAAATACTCCTCCCCGTAGTCTGATTTCTTCATAAGCAGCGCAAATCCGTCATTATCGATTCTTCCATAGATCTGATCCGGCTTGCACATTTCATGTAATGCTCTCGCAATACGGATCAATACCCGATCTCCGCATTCCGTTCCAAATACATCATTGACCATCTTAAAGTTTCCGATATCCGAGCAGATAAGGATAAATTGCTCCTCCGGCTGCTCATCCAGTCTCTGTCGAACTTTTTCATAGAAAAATTCTTTATTATATAATCCCGTCAGCGGATCGTGTGTCGCACGGTAGCGCTCCGCCTGCAGATCATTGACTTCCTGCGTGCGATTCTTAATATCAATAAACGCGCCGATCGCCGCTCCGTCCTCGTCCAGAAGCTTCTTCAGAAAAATCCGCAGATACAGAGTCTTGTTTTCCACTTTGATCACGGTATCGCGCCCGTTTTCATCCACTTGCTTCTGCAATTCTTTCTGATACCAGATTTCAAATGCTTCCGCAGCATTTTCACGGTATTCCGGTTCAACCAACGCAATGGCACTCTCATTTGCCTGAATACAATTGCCATCCAGATCAAATAAAAGTACTCCATCCATCATATCATGGACTACCATTGTAAACAGCCTGTCAACCAGTCCCTTTGGCACATAGATGACAGACATGTAATACATTAACACGCCTCCGGCTGCAAATCCGATAATAGAAACATCGATGATTCCGCCAAAGAAAACATATATCGTATCTGCAATACCCACAAACACGAGAATAATCAGAATAAATATATATTTTGACCGATAGATACGCGGTGTTTTTGCAATTTTAACGACAAGACTTATGATTGCAAGAACAATTAACAGATTTGTAATTGCAAGATGCACATGATACGGTTGCCGATAATTCAGCCGATAAAACACTTCCCCATCATCAAGTATCATCTCTGTTGCCGTAAAAGCATGATGCGTGAAAAAATTACACACCATAGAAACAGAATCCGCAAGAAGCAGTGCCCCAAAAATAAACGGTCCATGCTTCATCAGATTCTCACTGTTTGTGTACTCCATCACAAATGCCATCATGTAATACATTACCCAGTTCATTCCCACGAAAAAAACACTGTGAGCGAACATGCAAACAGTTTCCGACACTGGAATTATAACAACCATATTAGCGATTGTAGCAACCACTGCCGCAAGCAGCACCTTACGAAGTGTTTTTGCTATACTTTTCTGACTCAAATATGATTTTGAAATTGTAAAAAATAGTATGATCAGCGTTCCTATGAAAGCTGCCAGATAAGTAATTCTCACGACATCACTCCTTTATCCTCATTGTAACAACTTTAAGCGCATCTGTCCACTGAAAACGTTTCCATATTTAATACCGCCTTGTATTGCTTTTTGAACAAGTTTACTATTTTTCACTATTTTTTTATCATAAGAAGTGTTCCTGCCACGATCAAAACCAGTCCGATGGAAGATTTCTTCGTCAGTTTCTCATGAAATACCACATAAGAGAAAGCAATCGTTACAAGAATACTCAATTTATCGATCGGTACGACCACACTGGCCAGACCATCCTGCAACGCTTTGTAGTAACAGAGCCAGGACGCACCTGTCGCAATCCCGGACAATGAAATGAATCCAAGTTCCTTTCCCGAAATCTCCTTAACCGTATGCTGCTTTCCGGTCACAAACACAACGATCCATGCCATAATCAGTACAACAACGGTACGAATTCCCGTTCCAAGATTGGAATTTACATTTTCAAACCCGACTTTTCCGAGAATGGATGTCAGGCTCGCAAAAACAGCAGACCCAAACGCATAAATAATCCACGATTTCTTTTTGATTCCGCTTTCTTCTCCTGTATCCTTTTTTTGAATCATCATATAAGTTCCCACACCGATCATGATCACACCCGCAATCTTAAAGGCCGTGATCGATTCGTGCAAAAATATGAATGCCAAAACGATGGTAAGGATCGTGCTCGATTTATCGATTGGCACAACTTTATTGATATCGCCAAGCTGTAATGCCTTAAAATAACAAAGCCACGAAGCCCCCGTCGCCAGACCGGACAATATCAGAAAAATTCAGGTCTTTGTATCAATCCCTGTAACTTCCCCCTGCGCACCGACGATCCACACCATGATCCACGAAAAGATCAAAACGATCACGGTACGGATGGCAGTTGCAACATTTGAATCTGTGTGTTTGATTCCGCATTTTGCAAGAATCGATGTGGCTCCGGCAAAAAAAGCCGAGCCGAATGCATATAAAATCCACATGATAATCTTCCTCCTTATCTATGCATCAAAAAAGTTGCTTCTACTCGGTTTCCCATCCGCCTTTCGGAGACAATACAAAATGGTTCTTATCAAACGTAAGAAGCCCCTCATCCCGCATCTTACCAAGTTCTTTTGAAAGCGCACTCCGGTCAAGATTCAGATAATCAGCCATCTGCTGGCGGGTAAAAGGCACATCAAACGCAAGCCCTCCCGCCTGTAACTGTTGTTGGGCAAAATAAGTAGCAAGTCTGCCGCGGATCGTCTTGGGTGTTGTACAAAAGATACGACCTGACAGCGTAATATTCTTGTGCGAAGTCATTGCAAGCATATTGCGGAGCAGTTTTGCCTGCCAGGCCGCTCCCGCATGCGTTTCATCGAGTACGATCGCTGCATTCAGAAAAACGATTTTCGTTTTCTCGATTGCGATCGCATCAACCATCATCGCCATATGACTAAGGGCATATGACTCCGCAAACACCTGTCCCGGAGTAATCTTGCTTAAAATACTGCAGTTGCCCCACAAATCGTTACTTTCGATCAGCACGCTCCCGGATTCAACCATTCCAATCTCCCGGATCAATTCTCCGGCATGGAAAATAACTTCATTTTTATCAAACGTGTTCTCTCTCATCGCACCGATTTCAACGATGGATGCGAGCTCATCTTCCGTCAGATTTTGTAGCAACGGCATTGTATTTTTGCCCATAAAGCCTCTTTTCGTTGTTATAACAACCGATTTTCTGTCCTTATTTTACTATACTGCAAGAGTAGTGTAAAGACACACACGATATACAAGAGAGATTTTTAAATGAATAAGGAGATTTTATAATGAAACGACAGATTATTGAAATTGATGAGAATAAATGCAACGGATGTGGCGCCTGTGCGAATGCATGCCACGAGGGAGCCATCGGCATGGTAAACGGTAAAGCGAAACTTCTTCGCGACGATTACTGCGACGGTTTCGGCGATTGTCTTCCAACCTGTCCGACTGGTGCGATTACATTTGTAGAACGTGAAGCTGCCGCATATAATGAGGCGGCCGTCCTTAAGAACAAACAGTTAAAAGCTGCTGCCTCTGCCCCGGTTCATTCCGGATGTCCTGGAGCCCGCATGCAGAAGCTGAATCACGTGGCATCAGACACTTCTGCCCCGGTTGCACACATAGCTTCGGCATTGGCTCAGTGGCCTTGCCAGATTAAACTTGCTCCGGTAAATGCACCATTCTATGAGAATGCAAAGCTTCTGATTGCCGCAGACTGTACCGCCTACGCATATGCTAACATGCATCAGGATTTCATGCGCGGACATGTCACACTGATCGGCTGTCCAAAGCTTGATGACGTTGATTACAGTGAAAAGCTGACTGCGATCATCCGCGAGAACGAGATCAAAGAAGTGACGATCGTACGCATGGAAGTTCCTTGCTGCGGAGGACTTGAGAATGCAGCCCGTACCGCGTTGCAAAACAGTGGCAAGTTTCTTCCATGGCACGTTGTTACCATCTCAATTGATGGCAACATCTTAAATTAGTCTACTTTCTCTTTCCAAACAAAGAGAATCCTTTCTTTTCATATGGCTCATGCGCAACGGATACCACCGTGTATCCGGTTGCGTTGATAGCCTCTTTCAGTTTTTCTTCATCTAATGCTTCTTCCGAGATGATCTCGGTCTGCTTCTTACTATGTGATGACGATACTTTCTTGACCTCTCCGTCAAATGCACGTCTTACTGCCTCATTTACGTGACTCTCACACATACCGCACATCATGCCATCTACACCCACTGTTGTCTTAACCATCTTATCCATTCCTCCTTTTGGGAACATCAGCCCCTTTAAAATTGCCTTCGGCAAGGGCCGACGCTACATGTCAAGTTTTCCCCGAAAACCTGACATATTTCACGAATTTATACGAGCTGTAATTCGTATAATTTTTTGTAATGGCCATCGGTGCGAAGCAACTCCTGATGTGTTCCCTGCTCGATGATCTGTCCATGATCAAGCACGATAATATTGTCTGCATGCTGGATTGTGGACAACCGGTGCGCCACCATGATCGTGGTGCGTCCCTCCATGAGAGCGGTAAGTCCCTTGGTGATCAGACTCTCCGTTTCCGTATCAATGTTGGCCGTTGCTTCGTCCAGTACCAGGATAGTTGGATGATACACCAAAATACGGGCAAATGACAAGAGCTGCCGCTGACCTGCTGAAAGCGTACTTCCGCGCTCCGTCACAGGAGCGTCATAACCTCCGGGAAGCCTGTCAATAAAGGAATCCGCGTGTACCATGTGCGCCGCTTCACGGATTTCGTCCATCGAAACATTCTCGTTATTGAGAGAAATATTCATCTTGATATCACCGGTAAAGATGAATACATCCTGCTGCACCTGACCGATCGCACTGCGCAGAATCTCCGTCGGAATTTTACGGATGTCGACACCGTCGATCAGTATTTCGCCGCGCTGTACATCATAATAACGTCCGATCAGATTCAGAATGGAAGACTTGCCGGCACCTGTCGCACCGACAAACGCGACTTTTTGTCCCGGCTCGATCACAAAACTGATATCTTTTAAGATATAATCCTCTCCCTCATATGCAAACCACACATGTCGGAATTCGATGCGCCCGCGGATTGCCGGAGTGACCGGATCCTGTGGCTCAGCAAGTGCAGGTTTCTCATCCAGCACCGCAAATACCTTCTCCGCCGAAGCGATCGAAGACTGCAGTGTTCCAAACTGTTCCGCCAGATCCTGGATCGGCTCAAAGAAATTACTGATATATGTGATAAAGATAAAAAGCGTTCCAAGCGACAACGTTCCGTTAAGAACCATACGGCTTCCCGTACCGATCACAAGGATCATCGCAAGAACAGATACCAGATAGATGATCGGCCGAAATGTAGCAAACGTCATGACCTCACGCCAGTTTGCACGGTACAATCCATAAGATTTCTCATTAAACTGCGCTTTTTTCTCCTCCTCACGGGCAAAGATCTGAATCAGTTTCATACCGGATAAATGTTCCGACAAATAGGTATTAAGATCCGTGATCCGGTTACGTGTAATCTGATACGCCTTGCGCGACATCTTACGAAAGAATACCGTAAGTCCCCCTACAACCGGAAGCAAAAGGAAGGAAACAAGTGCCATCTTAGGGCTGATGGAGATCATCACCACCGCATATCCGATGATTTTCACCGAATTCTTAAACAGATTTACAAGGATCGTGGAGAACAATTCATTGACGGCCTCCGTATCGTTTGCCACTCTTGTGACAAGCTTGCCGACCGGCGTCGTATTAAAAAATCCAAGCGACAGACTCTGTACATGCGTAAACACATTCTCACGCATTCTATAGATGATTTTTTGGCCCATCTTCTGCAGATTCCAGGTATTGCAGGCATTGAACACAAAGCCTAGAAGCAACATGAAAAGATAATATCCAGCCGCCGTAAGAATTCCACGGAACGCTGTATTGATCGGCATTTTGGGTCCGTTGATATATTGGTCGATTGCATCACCGATAATGATCGGCCGGTACAGATCAACCGCAACGATCAAAAGTACAAGAACCGAGGATAACAGTACCGCAAACCGGTGCGGTTTTAAATAAGTCATTAATCGTTTCATGCGCGCACCTCCCCGTTCTTTGCCTCCAACTGCTGCTGCATCACCATATCGTGATAGATTCCGCCACGTGCCACAAGCTGCTCATGTGTTCCGATTTCTCTGGCGTATCCATCATCGAGGACGAGAATTTTATCCGCTCCCTGCACCGTTGAAATACGATGGGCAATGAGTATCGTTGTCTTTCCTGCACGGTTTTTGCGCAGATTAAGGAGAATTTTCTCTTCGGTATCCGTATCCACTGCCGATAATGCATCATCGAGGATCAGAATCGGCGCATTCTTCATTAACGCACGTGCGATGGAACTTCGCTGCTTTTGTCCGCCGGAGAGCGTTACACCGCGTTCCCCTACGATCGTCTCGTACCCATCCGGAAACTGCACGATATTTTCATGGATGCAGGCCGCTTTGGTCGCATGGATCAAAGCATCCATATCATCCTCTTCGGACCCGAATGCGATATTGGAACGCAGCGTATCGGAAAAGAGAAAATTGTCCTGTGGCACATATGCAATATTCTCACGAAGTTCCCTGATCGGAATCTCGTTAATATCCCTGCCGTCAATATCGATCATGCCCGTTTTCGTGTTGTACAGATGAAGTAACAGGTTCACAAGTGTCGATTTTCCATCACCGGTACGCCCTACGACTGCAAGCAGTGTTCCCGCCGGAATATCCAGACTGATATCGTGAAGAGTCGGCTCCACGCTTCCCTGATGCGTAAACGTCAGATGCCGCAATACAATATGGCCCTGTATCGCCTCTCCATCCACTGCATTTTCACTGTCATGCACCTGTGTCTGTTCCAGGAAAAGCTCATAGATACGCTTTAAAGAAGCTCCGCCGCGGGAAAACATATCCACACACTGCCCGCACGCCAACATCGGCCACACAAGCATATTGATGTATTGGTTGAATGCCACAAACCTTCCAAGTGTGATTTTTCCAGTTAAAGCAAGATAACCGCCGAATACCAGCGTAACCAGACTGGAGAGTCCTGTAATAACATCGAGCAGCGGCATCACGATTGCCTGCATCTTTGCAATTGCAAGGTTTTTATCCATATTATTTTGATTTTCTTTCAGGAACGCATATCTCTGCGCCTTTTCCCGCACAAAAGCCTTAATGACACGGATTCCCGAAAAGCTCTCCTGTACGAAATCCGTAAGCTGTGATACCGCCTCCTGACGTGCAAGATAGCGTTTCTGTATGATTCTTCCGTAATAGAGTTCTCCGAACAGGATCATAAGCATCGGAATGATTGCAACCAGTGTCAGCTTCATATTGACGTAATACATCATCTGAATGATGACCATAAGGCTCATTACGACCGCATCGAAGACACAGATGACCGCGATACCGATTGACTGCCGGATAGCATCCAGGTCACTGGTAAAATGCGTCATAAGATCTCCGGTTTTATTGCGATTGTAGAATTCCACGTCCATCGTTGTCAGGTGTGAAAACATATCATCCCGAAGTTCACGTTCAATCTGTCTGGATGCCCCAAACAGAAAATAGCGCCACAGGAAACGCCCTACCGCAAGCGTTACCCCCAGCACAAATATCATCCATAATTTTTGGACGATTCCATTCCATGCAATTGTTCCCTGTGTCAGGCCGTCCGTTATGACACCGGTCATCTTCGGGATAAAGATGTTGGCGATGTCCACAACGAACAGCGTGATGATTCCGGCAATATACTGCCACTTATGCTTCTTTATAT